>JBBSVS010000230.1:0-2453 GCA_038046665.1 Thermoplasmatota archaeon | reverse complement strand
CTTGGCCCAGGGATCGATGACCGCCCCATGAAGCGGGCACACAAGGACCGGCGAAAATGCGCTAATGGATTGTCTCGGGCGCTTTGGATGACCAAAACAATACAAACGGTCGGTCCCTTGCGCCGCACCCCCACAACTCCTTTACGGTCTCAGGTCGTTGCCCGTCCGGAGGAAAGGTTGCATGCCTTCTGCGGAAGTACCAGAGCCATTGGGGTGGAAGAGCGTTCGGTCCACGTATGAAGTGGTGCGCACGAAGTTCATGAGCAAGGACGACGTGGGAAAGCAGATCTCCGCCATCAACTACTTCATGGATCGACTGCAGCAGGACAAGGACGCCATCCTGAGCGGAAAGAAGCCTCCGTAATACTAGCCGTCCGCACCGGCCATCATGCTCGCGACGTGGCCCGACGCAGGGTCTCCGTCAACTCCTGTTCGGCCTTGGGAAACATCTGGAGGCGGGCCTGCAAGTGTTGGCTCCGGAGCAAGTCGTTCACGCGGCTCATGTACTCGGCCGCTTGCGCTTCCTCCCCCACCACCCGGAGCGTGACCGCGTAGTAGAAGTAGAGGAAGCAGAGGAGGGCCACATCGGGGAAGGAAGCCTCGCGACCCGCGAGTCCGAGGGCCTCCTGGAAGGCGGCATGCCAGCCCTCTGGGTCTCCCCGGAGGAGCCGATCCACGCCCCGGAGCGCCAGGGAATGGAGGGGGCGGGCCTCCACGCCCTCCGCCAGCCTCGGGTCCTGGAAGGCCGTGACCACGCGATCGAACCCCGGGAGGTCCCCCAGGCGCAGGGAACACTCGGCGACCATCCACAGGCTTTCAACGGCATCCGTGGATAAACCTAACCCATTCATCTCCGTGGCCAATCGTTCGAACTCCTCGCGGGCCTCGGTCAGCTGCCCGCGGAAATACGCGCAGAACGCGAGACCGTAGCGAGCCGCGGTGATCGTCGACGAGTCATGAATCTTCCTCCCGAGCTCCTTGGCCTCCGAGAAGTGAGACTCCGCCGCATCGCAATCCGCCAGGAGTTCGAGGTTGAACCAGCCCTTCAGCATGAGGAAGGCGCGCCGCGCGTGGGGATCCCTCATCACGTCGGCGAGGGCCTCGATCGCGGCCAAGTTCTCTCGTGCGGCCTCGACATCCCCGAGGCGGTAGGCGAACAGGTGGGCCATTCCGGTGCGGACCTTCGCTGTGAGCTCGGGGTCGTGGAGGGAGACCGACAACGCGAGGGCTTCCTCGAAGGACCGTTGCGCGAGGGACAGGTCCCCGCGGGGCGAATCAATCTGCAGCTTTCCGATGGACAGGAAGGTCTGCGCCTGTCCCGCCGGATCCTGGAAGGCCTGGAAGGTACGCAACGCCTCGTCGGCACCCTCCTGCGCCTCCTCCCATCTCTCCTCCCGCCAGGCAAGCCCGAACCGGACGAGGTCGAGCCATCCTCGCTCGACGCTCAGGAGGCCTTCCAAGGCCCGGAAGCCTTCCTCCAGCTCCGTCGAGGCGGGAGCCCGCTGTTCCCGCACGATGAAGGCGGAGGCCATCTTGCGGTGGAGGCGGGCGAGGACCTCGGGGTCGCCCGTCTCCCTCAAGGACTCCTTGTATGCGGTCAGCGCGGCGGGGAGGTCCCCGATCCGTTCCTCGACGTCTCCCAGGCTCTCCCGCAGGGCGCCCCGCGCCTCTCCGGGAGGGGTGAGCTGGAGCGCGTTGGACAGGTAATCGATGCAGTTCGAGAGGTTCCCGGCAGTCCGGGCCTTCGAGGCGAGGTCGCGCAGCTGCGTGCTCGCGAACCGGCCGAGGCTCTCCTGCTCGGAGGACGTGAGAATGCCCGCGAAGAAATCGCGGACCGTGTCATGGACCTGCAGGGCGTCCTCCCCCGCAGATCGCAGGAGGGCGCGGTTCCGGAGGGACAGGACCACGTCGTGGGAGGCCGCCGGCGTCGCGAAGAGGGCTTCCCGCGGAACGGGGACGCGATACATGGACGCGATTTTGAGCGTCGTCCGCTCCGGCTCGGACAGGTCGGAGTAGATCTCCTCCTCGATGAACCGTTGGACGTCCTGCAGGGCCTGGCGGCTCACGGAAGGATGGCCCCTCGACCGCACGAGCTCGAGGAAGAGCGGATGGCCTCCGAGCCGGCGTCCCAGGTTCGTGAGCTCCGCATCGCGACCCGAGGCGAGCAGGGCCGCGATCTCGTCCTGGGCCAGCCCGCCGAGGTCGATCTCGCGGACGAGTCCGCGGATCGCCACGTCACGCCGGTCGTAGAAGGCGATGGCGTGGCGCGTGAGGACGAGGGCCCGAACGTCGGGCGCGTCGGCGATGGCGTCCTTGAAGAAACGGAGGAACTGCAGGACCTCCGCGGACGCCTGGTGGGCGTCGTCTAGGACGAGGAAGGCCCGGGTTCCGGGGAGGTCCTCCCTCAGGACGTCCGCCGCGGCGATCGCCTCCCCGCGGACGAGGACCGCACG
>JBBSVS010000229.1:0-5483 GCA_038046665.1 Thermoplasmatota archaeon | reverse complement strand
GGCGAGGAGTTCTCCCTGCAGGCCATGTGCGACGGGAGACGTCTGGTGCCGTGTCCGCTCGCCCAGGACCACAAGCGCGCCTACGAGGGCGACAGGGGGCCGAACACGGGCGGCATGGGCTCGTACAGCGACGCGGACCATCTCCTGCCCTTCGTGACCCGGCTGGACTACGAGCAGGCCCTCGAGACGATGCGGCGCACGGTCGAGGCGATGAACGACCGAGGTACGCCCTTCAAGGGCGTTCTCTACGGCGGCTTCATGGCGACCAAGGACGGCCCCAAGCTGCTCGAGTACAACGTGCGCTTGGCGGACCCGGAGTCCATGAATGTCCTGCCCATCCTCGAGGACGACTTCGCCGACCTGTGCCTCCACATGGCCAGAGGCGGCCTCCCCTTGCGGGCACGGTTCGCCCGGAAGGCCACGGTCTGCAAGTACGTCGTCCCGCCGGGGTACGGGACGCACCCGAAGGCGGGGGAGCAGCTCAAGGTGGACGAGGAGAGCATCCGGCGCACGGGCGCCAGGCTCTACTACGCCGCGGTGGACGAGAGGGACGGGCACATCTACACGACCGCCTCCCGGTCCCTCGCCGTCGTCGGGATCGCGGAGGACCTGGAGAAGGCCGAGGCGATCTCTGAGGAGGCCCTCGCCTCCGTGGGCGGGAGCTTCTACGCGCGGCGGGACATCGGCAAGCCCGAGGTCGTGGCGCGCAAGGTCGAGCGCATGCGGAAGATCCGCGAGGGCCGCTGAGTCGGGCCGGCCCGGACGGTCCCCGCGGTTAACATGTTAAGCCATCGTCCCGCCGGCCCGCCGCATCCCCCGGTGGGCTCCCTCCTCCCGTTCCCTTGGTGCCCCGCCCCAACCCTCAAATAACGGGAAGCCTCATGGCCGCGGCGTGAAGAACCTGGACGACGTGATCTCCGAGATCGAATCCCGCCTCGACGAGAAGGACGAGGTGCGCGAGCTGGCCATCAAGTCCTCCCGGACGGTCGCCCGCCTCGCGGGCGCGATGATCCAGGGCATGCACCGCAGCGAGGACGTCCGGACGCCCCTCCAGGAGACGCGGGAGGAGGTCCTGAAGCTCAAGTCCCTCCTCGAGGACCACCCGGACCTGTTCCACGCGGGCTTCGTGGAGAACGCGATGCAGGAGGCCTGCGAGGCCTTCCTCGTCCACGCGATCCTCGAGGGCGAACGCCTGCCCACGCCGAAGGAGTGCGGCGTCACGGACACCGCGTACCTCCTCGGTTTCGGCGACGTCGTCGGGGAATTGCGCCGCTTCGCCCTCACGAACCTGAGGAGCGGGAACGTGGCCTTGGCCTCCACGGATCTCGAGAAGATGGAGCAGATCCTCGACGCCCTCATGCGCTTTGACTACCCGACGGCCCTGGTGGCCCTGAAGCGCAAGCAGGACGTGGCCCGCTCCCTCATCGAGAAGACGCGCGGCGAGGTCGCCGTGGCGGCCCGAAGCCAGGAGCTCGCGGACAAGCTCGACGCGGTCCGTGCCAAGCTCTAGCCCACCTGGTTATCAGTCCAGATTCCCAGGTCAATGTCCTTTTAAAAAGCCCCCGGCATCGTGTGCAGGACGTTCATCCCGAAGCGGCCGCCCTCCCCGTCCGGGGACGTGCGGCGTCGGGAGGTAGATCCATGGCAGACGAGCAACGGGTGCCCAGCGGGATCCCTGGTCTCGACGACCTCATCGAAGGCGGCTTCTGGCCCAAGTCCACGATCGTCCTCCTTGGTTCGAGCGGTACGGGGAAGTCGACCTTCGCGGTCCAGTTCCTCATGGAGGGGGTCGAGCAGGGGGAGCAAGCCCTCTATGTGACCCTCGAGGAGCCGCCGGAGCAGATCATGCGCGAGGCCGAGCTCATGGGCTTCGACCTGAAGAAATACTACGAGAAGAGCCTCTTCTTCATCCACCTCAAGGGAAAGAACTTCAAGAAGATGATCGAGGAGCAGCTGCCCCAGCTCGTCAAGGCCCGCGCGGACTACAACATCGCCACCCGCGTCGCAATCGACCCCATGACCCCCGTGATCTGGGCGACCCAGGACAAGCTCGAGCAGCGCGAGCTCATCGGCAAGCTCTTCTACACGCTCAAGGAGCTCGGCGTCGTCCTGTGCACGGTCGAGGAGCACTCGAAGCCCGGCGAGACCGTCGGCGAGGACGTGCTCCTGCCCCTCTACCTGTCCGACGGGGCAATCCACCTGGAGTACTACCCGATCGGCGGCGCCTTCAACCGCACCCTGAAGATCCTCAAGATGCGCGCGGTCCATCACGGCGAGGGCGTCTACCCGTACCTCTTCGCCCGCGGCGTCGGCATCGTCGTCCGCACCTCGCCCGTCGAGCGGCCCGAGGAGACCGCGCGCTCCCACGCGAAGGTCTTCGAGGAGGCCCTCAAGACCGCGGAGGCGATGAAAGCCCATGCCCGGGTGCTCGACCGCATCCGCCTGATGCAGAAGTACTGGGACTACGACTACTCGCCGGAAGAGGCCCTCCAGATCCTCTTCAACTCCTACGGGTTGAAACGGGGCGGCTAGATGCCCTACGCCGGCAAGGTCGACAAGACGATGGGCGCCGAGACGGTCGGCCACCTCAAGCACATGCTCGAGACGGAGCTCAAGCGGTGCCGGGAGGAGAACGGCCTGGACATCGCGATGTTCCTCGGCGTCGACGGGCGGATCTTCGCGTCCTCGATCCCCAACGAGCTCGACCCGCGCGAGTACCGCCTCCTGAACCTGCTCAAGGGGAACCTGGCCCACATCTGCAACCAGCTCGCCGGGCAGAACATGATGATGTCCGTGGAGCAGTTCGAGGCCGGTACGGTCCTCATCTCCGGCGTGGGGGACCGCGCCTTCCTCGTCTTCCTGACGACCAAGCCGGTCGAGATCACGAAGATGCAGGGCATGCTGTCCAACGTCGTCAAGACGTCCATCGTCGTCCGCCACCTCTTCGAGGAGAAGCCCATCACCCCGGATGTCCTCGCCTCCTACGACGAGGCCGTGGCCGCGGAGCTCAAGCGCCTCACGCGGATCCTGTTCGTCGAGAAGTTCGAGGAGTCCAAGGAGTTCAAGAAGAACAAGGAGGTGGACGCCTACCTGCGCCAGCGGCTCGGGGGCCTCGTGGGCCCGGGCCCGCAGCAGGAGATCCTCACCCTCGGCTACAACGAGGTCGGCACGTCCGCGTCCTATATGTCGAAGGACCATTGGGACCGCTTCGTCGCGATCCTCGTGGACCGGGTCCGCGAGCTCCGAGGCGACACCGTGGCGGACAAGGCGGAGAAGGAGTGGCGCGCCTACCTGAAGTCTGTCCTCTCGTCCTTCGTGTGAGGTGCCCGACCATGCTCGATGTCGCCCTGGTGTCGCTGATCGAGGACATGATCGAGAAGGCCGGACCGGACGGCGTCGTCGAGTTCTGGCAGCGCGTCGGCGACGCGCTCGCGAGCCGCATGGGCAAGGAGGCCTACCTGGGCTGGACGTCCTTCAACGTGGCCGTGCGCGAGGGCCGGACCGCCTTCAGCATCGAGGGCGACGTGACCCCGCTCACGGACATGGCCATCACCGACGTGGACGGGGACGTCGTCGGGTACCTGTACGCGATGAAGCAGTGCTGCTACGTGCCCACGGTCTTCCGCACCCGCTACAGCGTCGGCCACATGAGCGCCGCGGACCAGGCCGTGGCCGAGGAATACAACGAGACCGTCCACAACATCGCCGTGTGCAACTTCTGCGTCTTCCACGAGCGCTTCCGGGAGGAGATCGCGAAGAACGTGTCCGTCTCCGGGAACCCGCTCGTGTCGTACCTCCTGGCCACGCGGGGCTGGAGCGGGGAGACGAAGATCTCCTCGAAGAACGTGGCCATGGTCAATATCAACGAGGAGCACATGCGCGCCCTCCTGCGGAACTACGAGTGTGTCTACGGCCTCGTGATGCGCGGCGCCCGCCTCAAGGGAGGCCGCTGACATGCCCGCGGACGCGCACATGGTCGAGGGCAACCCCTTCGTGGAGATCGCCACCCACCTCTTCCTCGAGGACCTCGCGTCCAAGGTCGGGGTGCCGGGGCTGAACAACTACCTCGTGTCCCTCGCGAAGAAACTGGCCAAGGCGATGCCGAAGGAGGAATACGCGGCGTGGCACGAGTTCCTCTCCGCCCTTTCCACCGGACAATCGATCCTGTCGACCTTCGAGGAGGTCCGCCCCGTCACGGAGCACTGCATGACCACGCCCCGCTCGCCCTTCGAGAGGGGCTGGCGGGAGTACGCGAAGCGCGTCGGCGCCTTCGCGCCGGTCCACCACGAGGTCGCCGAGTACTACAATGCCAAGGTCCGCCCCATCGCCGTCACCTCGGTGCACATCGTCATGCACACGTTCCGTGAGGCCGCGGCGGCGCGGATCAAGGTCGGCGACGCGGCCGTGCGATACGAGCCCATCGCCACGGCCTGGGTGGACGGGCAGGTCAAGATGCCCCCCGAGGACCATCTGGAGCCCCTCCTGAAGCGCGGGGGGATCACGAGGACGAGGCTGGGCATGCTCCTGAGGAACCACGCGGACGTATGGCTCGTCGAAGCCCCATGATCAGGTCTGCCCGCGGCGACGGAGCGCCACGACCCCGAGGAACACGGGGATGAAGGCCGCCACGCCGATGAGGAACGTCCACCCCGGGCTCAGGCCCGGCGTCTCGCGGTAGAACAGGTCCGACACGACGACCTCGCCCTTGCTCGCGTCGATGACCCCGTTGTTGTCCAGGTCCGCCTCCACGCGGACCGTGTGCGGCCCCGGCCCCAGGCCCACGGGCAGGTAGTTGAAGGTCACGGTCACATCCGCGTTGGGATCGACCCGCTTGATCTTCGTCGCGCCGACGAGGAGGTTGTCCACGTAGAAGCGCACGGTCACGTTGACGGCGGCTGTGGACGACGCATTGTGGAAGGTCGCGCTCAGGACGATCGGGGTGACCACGGTGATCGCGTACTCGACCGTGGTGTTCTCGAAGCCCGTCGTGGAGCGCGCTCCCACGGAGATGACCAGGGTAATCGCCTGGTCCTGCGGGGGCGCGGTGATGTTGAACGCGTACGCGGTGCGGTTGCCGCTCGCGCGGCCGGGGGCGCTCTGGAGCGGCGCGCCGCCCATCACGTTCGTCCCCGTGATCCAGTAGGTGACCGTGTAATTGACGTCCGCGCCCTCCGGTTCTCCGGTGAGGGTCAGGTTGTAGGCGGCCACCTGGCCGGGAGCCAGGGCCGTCGGGCCCGTGATCGCGCCGGAGATAGCCTGGGCCGCCGCGGGCGTCGCCCTGCTCGGCGTCGTGGGGCTCGCGGACGCCGTCATCCACGCCGACGAAATCCGCATGCCCGGCCCCCTGCCGTTCCGCATCTTCGACAACGCCCTCTACCTCGGCCAGACGAACCACGTCGCGGGCGCAATCGCGATCCTGACGCCGCTGCTGCTCGTCGCCGGCGCGCGCTATTCGGTCCTCCTCGGCGTCGCCGTGATCTTTC
>JBBSVS010000228.1:0-1266 GCA_038046665.1 Thermoplasmatota archaeon | reverse complement strand
GACCTTGCGGCAGAGCGCCCGGAAGCTCCGCATGAAGTCGTCGGGCATACCGCGGGTTCGTGCGAAAATGACGCCGAGCGTGAGGTACGTGAGCAGGAACGCCAGCAGCGCCGCGGGCAGTTTGCGGAGCGAGACCCGGAGCGGGGACGACGGGGCCTCGCCACTCAGGTAGAGCAGGGTCGCCAGGTCCTCGTCCGAGATTCTGAGCGGGACGACGCGACCGACGAGCTCGAGGTCCATGTAGAGCCGGCCGCCGATGAAGCGCAGCCCGGGCGCGGGAATGAGCGTGACGAGGTCTTCGGTTAGGGGCGTCAGGGGATCCGTGAAGTTCTCCACGAGGGCCTTGAACAGCACGTACTTCCCTGTGACGCCCTGCCCGATCGCTGCACGACCCAGTGACGTGATCGGGCGGGACTGGAGCAGGTGGAACCGCCCGTCCGCGATCGCCCACTCCACGTCCTGGGGCACCCCGCCGAAGTGTTCCTCGCACTTGAGCGACCATTCGGCCACGACCCTCACCTGGTCCGGCTGAAGCGTCTCGCCGCGCTGCATCCCGTGGGGCACGGCCACGATTCGCTCGGAGCGCCGGTCCCGCACGCGGCTGGGGACCATGAACCGCTTTTCGGCGATCCGCCGCTCCCGGAGCTCGAGGCCGGCGTGAGCGACGATGTAGCGGTCCGGAGTGACCCGGCCGTCCACGATCGCCGCGCCCATTCCCCAACTCGATTCGATGACGATCTCGGCGCGGTCGCCGCTCACCGGATTCGCCGTGAAGGCCACCCCCGAGACCTCCGATCGGACCATCTCCTGGACCACGACCGCCATGAACACCGCGGCGTGGGAGATGCCGTGGGTTGACCGGTAGGCGACGGCCTCGGGGCTCCAGAGCGAGGCCCAGCAGTGCCGGATCATCTCCAGGAGGTGGGCCCCGTCCACGTAGTAGTAGGTGCTGTGCTGTCCTGCGAAGCTCGCCGCGGCGAGGTCCTCGGCCGTGCTGGAGCTGCGCACCGCGCACGACGCATCGGCCCGTCCCCCGATCAGGCGGGCGTGGGCTTCCAGGATCGCGCCGGCCAGGGGCCCCGGCAGCTCGGTCTCCGCGATCCGTTGCTGCAAGGCGGAGCAGCGCCTCGCGAGCTCTGCTCCCTGAGCGCCTTCGAGGCCGCCGAGCTCCCGGTCGAGACCCAAGCCCTCGAAGAACGCGCGGCAGGCCTCGGCGCGGACCACGAAGCCGGACGGGACGGGGAAACCGTTCCCGGCCAGCTCCCC
>JBBSVS010000227.1:0-2207 GCA_038046665.1 Thermoplasmatota archaeon | reverse complement strand
GGGAGCGGCCGGGGTTCTCGCCGTGTAGGATCGAGACGAAGGCCTGGGCCACCGTGGGACCGAGGAGGTTCCCCAACGCGACCCCCGCGGGCGGCCCCGAAAGGAAGACGCCGACCGCTCGCCCGGGCGTCTCCGCGAAGGCCCGCGACACCAGGTAGGCCGAGGGCACGAAGATGAACGCCACCGGAATGCCCGCCAGGAAGCGCACCGCCAGCATCACGTCGTACCGAGGCACGAGGTACATCACGACGCTCAGGGCGAGCACAAGGAGCGAGGAGCCCACGATGATCTTGCGCGGATCCCGCCGGTCGATCACGTAGCCCGCGGGCACCTGGAACAGGAGGATCGCGACCAGGTAGACAGAAATGAGAGCGCCCACCTGGGCGTTGCTGACCTGGAGGTCGTTCTTCATGTCCGGTAACACGGGCGCGGGGGAGATGTAGAAGGCGTTGCTGAACACCGTGACGGCCCACGTCGCGAAGAGGAACGCTCGGGGGTGGAAGGGGCCGCCGGGCCGCATGGATTCGCGCGAGCGGTCCGTGGCATATAAGTTCGCGGGCGGCCCTAGCCGGACTTCGCGCGCCTGGATTGTCGTTGCGCGGTTCCTCCGACGGCCTCCTGGAAGAGGCGGGCGGCCGCAGACTGCGGATCCAGCTTCCGCGCGACGACCCGCTGGGCCAGGGCTTCGAACGACTCGCCTCCGGTCCCCGGACCACGCACCTGCTGCGCCAGGAGCCGCCTCGCGTTCTCCAGAATCTCCTGGCGCGCTCGGTCGAGCTCTCGCTTGTTCCAGTTTCCGGAGGACGCCAGGAAGGCCCGATGCTTCTCCAGCGCGTCCGCAAGTTCGTCGATGCGTTGGTCTTCCAACGCGGAGGCGCGAATAATCGGCGGCATCCATCCGTCCCGTGCCTCGATCTGAAACCGGAGGTTCGCGACGAGGGTGTCCGCGTCCGCCAGGTCGACCTTGTTGACCACGTAGACATCGCCGATCTCGAGGATCCCCGCCTTCATCGTCTGCACCGCGTCCCCGGTCAGAGGCATCTCCACGACGACGGTCGTGTGGGCCCGGCTCGCGATCTCCACCTCGCTCTGCCCCGCGCCGACCGTCTCCACGAGAACGATATCCATCCCCATCGCGTCGAGCACCCGCACCGCGTCGAAGGTCGCGAGGGCCAAGCCGCCTGCGTGCCCTCGCGTCGCCATGGAACGGATGAACACCCCCGGATCCACGCCGGTATCGGCCATGCGGATTCGGTCTCCGAGCACCGCTCCTCCGGAATAGGGGGAGGTGGGGTCCACCGCCACGACGCCGACCTTCTTCCCGCGAGCTCGGAAGAGCCGCACGAGCCGGTTGATCAGGGAGCTCTTGCCCACGCCCGGCGCACCCGTGAAACCGACCACGTGGGCGTGGCCCGTGTGCGGGTAGATGAGGGCCATGGCCTCTGCGGCCTCGGGCTCGTCGTCCTCGATAAGGGAGATGAGCTTCGCGGCCGCCCGCTTATTTCCCCGGAGCAGGGAGTCCACGAGGGCCGAGACCCCGGGAGAAGAGCGGGACGAGGAAGCCCGCTTCCGTCGCGCGGGCATGGCCTCACGCCCCTTTCGCCTTGCCGGCCTTCTGGAAGAACTCGACCACGTCGCTCAGCGGCGTTCCCGGTCCGAACACGGCCTTGATCCCTGCCTTCTTCAGCTTCGGGACGTCGTCCTCCGGAATGATGCCGCCACCCGCGACGACGATGTCGCCTGCTTTGCGCTTGCGGAGGAGCTTCACGACCTCGGGGAAGAGGGCCATGTGGGCCCCGCTCAGGCAGGAGAGGCCGATCGCGTCGACGTCCTCCTGGATCGCGGCCTCGACGATGTCCTCGGGAGTTTGCCGCAGGCCCGTGTAGATGACCTCCATCCCCGCGTCGCGGAGGGCCCGGGCGATGACCTTGGCCCCGCGGTCGTGGCCGTCCAGGCCGGGTTTCGCAATGAGCACGCGGATCTTCGTCGCCATGGCATGACCTCAGTAGAGCAGCGGCTCCTCCCAGACGCCGAAGACCTCGCGCATCACGTCGCAGATTTCGCCGAGGGTCGCGCGCGCGCGGACCGCATCGAGGATCAGGGGCATCGTGTTGTCGTCGCCGTCGCAGGCCCTGCGCAGTCGGTCGAGGGCACGCTCGTGCTTCTTCGAATCCCGCGTCCTCCGCATGCGCTTGAGCCGCTCCAGC
>JBBSVS010000226.1:0-3354 GCA_038046665.1 Thermoplasmatota archaeon | reverse complement strand
GGGGACTTGCTTCCACACCGGATGGCGAGAGAGGAATCGTCGGCATTGGCCAAGAGCCTGCGGATGGCTGTAGACGACCTTGATGTGTTCGAGCTTCGCCTTCGGATTCGCGATGAGGCAATGGTCCACGACCATGATGACTTCGCCCGCGACCGTGAGGTCGTGCTCCAGCAGGAGATCGTTCACCTGGGCCACCGTTCCCTCGATGGAATTCTCCACCGGGACGACCGCGTGGGTGGCCTGCCCCGTGTCCACCGCTTCGAACGCGTCTCGGAACTCCAAGCACGGAAGCGGCTCGACCGCGTCGCCGAAGAGGGCTGCCACGGCATCTTCAGAGTAGGCGCCACGCTCTCCCTGATAGGCCACCGTCGGTCGAGGTGGTCTAGGTGGCACCGTGACGACCTCCCTTGCGGGCCTTCGCCGTCTCCTCGGCGAGCTCCTCGGCCCGCTTGGAGGCCGCGACGATCCCGTCGGAGATCGCCTGGGGCACCCCGCGTCCCTGCATCACGGTCCAGCCCGCGTGGGTCGTCCCTCCGGGCGTGGCGACCATCTTGAACAAGGTCTCCGGGTCGATCCCGTCGGCGAGGAGCAGCTCCGCGGTGCCCTTCATCGTCTGCAGTGTGAGCTTGAACGCGACGTCCTTCGGCAGGCCGGAGCGCACGCCGCCCTCGATCATGGAGTGGGCGAGGGCCGCCATGAACCCGGGCCCGCTCCCGCTCAGCCCCGTGACCGCATCCAGGTGCTTCTCCTCGACCTTCGTCACGCGGCCCATGGAGCCCATGATTTCCTCGACAAGCAGGGCGTCCGAATCCGTGGCGGTGACCCCGAGGGCGAAGGCGGTGGCCCCCTCTCCGACGCTGCACGCCAGGTTCGGCATCATGCGGACCACGTGGCCCTTCCCATGGAGGGATTCCTCGACGAAGGACGTCCTCACTCCTGCCGCCAGGGTGATCACGAGGGCGTCCTTCTTCACGTGCCCCGCGATGGACTCGACGAGGGCGGGCATGTCCTTGGGCTTCGCCGCGAGGACCAGCACATCCGACCGCTCCGCGAGCTTGGCCGTCGTGGGCACGAAGGCCACGTCGTACTTCGCGGCGATCTCCTTCGCCCGAGGCCCGACCGCGTCGCTCACGAGGATCCTCGACGGAGGCACGACGCGCCCCACGAGGAGTCCCCTGACTAACGCTTCGCCCATCTTGCCCACGCCTGCAATGCCGATGCTCTTCTGTCCATCCATGCGCCCACACCCCGACGTGACGTCCGCATCCGATGCGGGGTCACAGCGAGACGGCGCCGGCCCGAGGCTGCGGGAACGGTCGAGGGGCGGCGAAGAATCCGAAGGCCGAGGCCGAGCCCTCGCTCGCGCCACATGCCTTCGATGCCGCAGTCGTGCCGTTCACCGTGTGTCGCCTCGCGCACCGGTCGCGCGTGACCCACCCATTTTCGGGGCGCTACATGAAGGTTCGCGTGGCGGGCTCGGCAGGCTGCCAAAGGCATCGGGACCTTCCCCATGGGACTTAGCAATCCGATGAATTCGCCTCGACACGCTAAGCTTTATGAGAACCTGGCGGGTTGGGGGGCTGCTCTGCTATCCAGTAGCAGGGAGGTGACGCAATGGAGCCCCGATTCCGGAAGCCGCTTCTGCTTACCTTGCGTCTCCTCCCGCTGGCCTAGGGGAGGAACGGCCCTCGGATCCCGCCGGGCCGCCCTCCTCGGGCCCGCATTTTGGTGATACCCATGAGTGAATCGGAACGCGCCATGTTCGTGAGCCCGTACAACGAACTCGTCCTGAGCCGAAGTGCCGGACGCAAGGTCCGCATCTTCGACACGACCCTTCGCGACGGCGAGCAGACGCCCGGCGTGGCCCTCGGCACGGCGGACAAGGTCGCGATTGCGCAGGTGCTCGACGACCTCGGGGTGGACTCGATCGAGGCGGGGTTTCCGGCGAACTCTCCCGGGGAGTTCGAAGCGGTAAAGGCCGTCGCGGACGCCGGGCTGAGAGCGAAGATCTGCACCCTGAACCGCACGGTGCAGTCCGACATCGACACGTCCATGAAGGCGGGCGTGGACGAGATTCACATCTTCATCGCGACCTCGGACATCCATCTCAAGCACAAGCTCAAGATGAGCCGCGAGCAGGTCGTGGAGAAGGCGATGTGGGCGATCGACTACGCGAAGGCCCACGGCCTCACCGTCGAGTTCTCCTCCGAGGACGCCACCCGGACGGACCTGGACTTCCTGAAACACGTGCATGCGAAGGTCCAGGAGGCGAAGGTGGACCGCATCGACGTGGCGGACACGGTCGGCACGATCAGCCCGCAGGCCATGCGATATCTGATCGGCCAGCTGAAGGAGGTGACCCGCGTGCCGATCGCGGTGCACTGCCACAACGACTTCGGCCTGGCGACGGCGAACAGCCTCGCGGCGGTGGAGGCGGGCGCGGAGCAGGTCCACGTGACCGTGAACGGGATCGGGGAGCGGGCGGGGAACGCGAGCCTCGAGGAGGTCGTCATGGGCCTCCATGCCTTCTTCGGCATCGAGACGGGCGTGGACACGACGAAGCTCACGCGGGCCTCGAAGCTAGTCTCCCGGCTGACCGGGGTGATGGTGCAGCCGAACAAGGCCATCGTGGGGGACAACGCCTTCACCCACGAGTCGGGAATCCACGTCCACGGGATCCTGGGAGACCAGTCCACCTACGAGGCCATGGTCCCCGACCTGGTCGGGAAGGAACGGAAGATCGTAGTGGGCAAGCACACGGGCGTGCACAGCGTCGAGAACCGCCTCCAGGAGTACGGCTTCTCGTTGACGAAGGACCAGCTGGGCTCCGTGACCGCTCGCGTGAAGAAGCTCGCGGAGGATGGAAAGCACGTGGACGACGCGGAGCTCGTGGCCCTCGCCTACGACGTGCAGGGGAAGGGCGTCGAGGCCCAGAAGCTCGTGAAGCTCGAGGAGTTCACCGCGATCACAGGGTTCAACTTTACGCCGACGTCCACGATCACGCTCCTGGTGAACGGCGAGAAGCGGCGAACGTCGGAGACGGGCGTCGGACCGATCGACGCGGCCCTCAAAGCGATTCGGTCCGCGGTCTCCAAGAGTATCACCCTTGACGAGTACCGTCTCGAGGCGATTACGGGCGGCTCGGACAGCCTGTGTCAGGTGACCGTTCGGTTGGGAGACAAGGAGCCTGCACCCGTTTCGGCCCTTGGGCGTGCCGTGGGGCCGGACATCGTCACCACGAGCGTGGATGCCGCGATGGAGGCTTTGAATCGCCTCCTCTGGGCCAAGGCTCGGATTCCCGGAGCGCCATCCTGACGCTGACGCACCGAGGTGGATACAGCGGGGGCCACATCG
>JBBSVS010000225.1:0-5412 GCA_038046665.1 Thermoplasmatota archaeon | reverse complement strand
CGCGGTCGAGGGTGAAGTCGTCCCGCTTTCCGAGCCCGACGACCAGGACGCGGTTCCCGGGGATGCGGTCGAAGGAGGGGAACACGGTGACTTCCTTGAACGTCCCCGAGATGTCTCTCGTCGCGATCATAGCGGAGATCTGGTGCCCGACGGCCGCGTCCACCGCGCCCGTGGCCCCGCCCGGGTGGTCCACGCCCTCGAAGAGGTTGACCACGACGACCTCGTCTTCCCAGCGAGCGATGTCGCCGACCTTCACATCAATCTTCATGGCTTCACGAACCTACGGCGGAGGAAGCTCCGGCAGGAGATTAAGCTTCTCGGCAACCTCGGGCCGCGGACGTGTGTCCACGGAAAGTGATTGGGCTCCATAGGGACCCGGGGCCCATGGAGGGCATGCTCATGTAGTGCGGACGCAATTTCGAGGTGGTCGCATGGTGAGCATCGCCTTCGTTTGCGTGGAGAACGCGGGCCGGAGCCAGATGGCCGCGGCCTTCGCCCGCGCCCATGCTCTCACATCACCATGCCACGTCGATAGACTCAAATCGAAATAGTTAAATGTGTGTATATGTACCCACTACACCAATGTCACCTCCCAGACTGTTCGTCGTCCAGCACCCCGGTCGCGGGTGGGCAATGGCTACAGACGAAGAACACAGGATTTCAGGAGCGAAGAGCGGATGTCCTACAGTCAACTGAAGAACCTCATGGAAAGTGGCCTCCGGCGGGCCTGCCCTGCGCCCGAATACAGCGACGGGCTCAGGACGCTCGTGGAACGGATGTCCGCGGGCGATAACCTCCGGACCGCCAGCGGAGTGTTCCGCGCCCTCTCGAGCCCCATACGATTGGCGATGCTGAAGTGCCTGGGCGCACGGGAGCTTTGCGTGTGCGAGGTTTCCTTCGCGCTCCGACTGACACAGCCGACAACGTCTCACCACCTCCGGATCCTTGAGCATGCGGGCCTCATCGACGCTCGTCCCAAGGGAAAATGGACGTTCTATCGGGTTACCGACCGCTACGTGTTGCGGGTCGTGGACACGGTGGGCCGCATGGCACGTCGCTCCCACGCTGCCCCTCAGCCGACCCGAAGCGGTCGTCGTGGCGCAACGCGCTCCGCTGACGCCCACGTGAGGTGATGAATGACCGAACGCGGGCTCTATCCCATGCTGGGGCAGTGCCTTTCCGCTGGCCTCTCGCCGGGCGTGAAGCACATTCCTTGGTTCGCGTGGGCGGGAGGAGAGAGAAGGAAGAAAGGGCTGGCTCATGGCGGAAGATGAAACCCTCTCCCTCTTCGACCGCCTAACGACCCTGTGGATCTTTCTGGCCATGGGCCTCGGCGTGGGCCTCGGGGCCCTCGTTCCCGGGCTTCCGGGGTGGCTCGACTCGATCTCCTGGTCCGGTGTGTCTATCCCCTTGGCCATCGGCCTCATCTGGATGATGTACCCGCCCCTCGCGCGAGTTCGGTACAGAGATCTCCCGCGCCTCGCCTCGAACCGGAGGCTCATGGGCGTCTCCCTGTTCCAGAACTGGGTCCTCGGGCCCTTCCTCATGTTCGCCCTCGCCTGGATCTTCCTTCCGGACCTGCCCCAGTACCGCGTCGGCCTGATCATCATCGGACTCGCGCGCTGCATCGCGATGGTCCTTGTGTGGAACGCGATGGCGAAGGGGCACACGGAGTACGCGGCCCTCCTGGTCGGCCTGAACAGCATCTTCCAGATGCTCCTCTACGCCGTCCTCGCTTGGTTCTTCGTGACCCTCCTCTCGGGTTGGATCGGAGGCCTGACGGCGTCCCAGGTCGTCCCCATCTCGATTCTCGACGTGGCGGGGACCGTCCTCTTCTACCTGGGCGTTCCGCTCGCCATGGGCTTCCTCACGCGGACAATCCTCGTGCGCCGCCGGGGGACACGGTGGTACGAGGAGACCTTCATTCCGCGCCTCGCGCCGACGGCGATCCTAGGCCTCCTCTTCACCGTCGTCGTCATGTTCTCCCTGAAGGGCGACCGAATCGTCGAGCTTCCCTGGGACGTGTTCCGCATCGCGGTGCCCCTCGTCCTGTACTTCGTGATCATGTTCTCCGTGTCCTTCGCCATGTCGAAGAGGCTCGGCTTCGGCTATGAGGAGACGACGACCCTCGCCTTCACCGCAGCGAGCAACAACTTCGAGCTCGCGATCGCGACCACGATCGGGATCTTCGGGATCGCCTCGGGCCAGGCCTTCGCCGCGGTCATCGGCCCGCTGATTGAAGTGCCGGTACTGGTCAACCTCGTGCGGGTTGCCTTGCGCATGAAATCGCGGTTCCCGCAACGCGGTCGAGAGACGGCCTTTCCGATGGCGGCGGACCCGAAGTGAGGACCTCGTTCCCGCGCGGACGCAGGCTTAAATACGGGAGTCGGCTACGACGCAAACATGTCCATCGCACACACGTTACTCCGAGCCCTCGACCGGGTCGCGCCGGCCCGCGTCGCCCACGCGCACTGCGACATCCCCTGCGGGATCTACGACCCGCATCACGCCCAGCTGGCGGCCCACACGGTCATCCGCATGGTCGACCTGATTGGCCAGCTCGAGAAGCCCGGCCCGGACGCCACGCCGGAGCAGCGCCAGGAGTACCACAACAAGCTCGCCCGCTACATCGCCACGAAGGAGCAGCACGCGGAGATCTACAAGGGCGAGGTCCGCGTCCTCTGGGGCGACTACTTCAAACCGGAGCACGTGCAGCAGTTCCCCCAGCTCCACGACATCGTGTGGAAGGCCCTCAAGTCCGCGTCCAAGGGCCGCCAGGAGATCAACCTGCAGGGCGCGGAGGACATGCTGAACCAGGCGAACGAGATCGCCGAAATCTTCTGGAAGACGAAGGGCGTGGCCACGGTCAAGGCGAAGGCCCCCTACCCGACGGCCCGAGATACGGTCTACCCGAAGCTCGGGTGACCCCGGCCGGGGCGATGTTCCCCCTCGCGCGGTTCCGGGTGGATGACCAGAGCATGGAGCCAGCCCTCCACGCGGGGGACTACGTCCTCGTGAACCGGTGGGCCTACCGGAAGGTCGAACCCATCCCCGGGGACATCGTGGTGTTGCGGAACCCGGAGGCGCTCGGGCAGTTCCTCGTTAAGCGGATCGCCTCGGGCACCGCGGGATCCTACGTGGTCCTCGGGGACAACGAGGCCCACAGCCGCGACAGCCGCCACTTCGGGCCGGTGCCGAAGGACCTCGTCATCGGCAAGGTACGGTACCGCGCGAAGGCGTGAGCCCCCGCCGGCGACAAAGGAATTATACCGCGATTCAATCAGCGGGTCCGTCAGGGTGATGAGGCCCACCCCAACCGCCCCGCCCGGGGCTGATGGCTTCTACCTCAGACCGGGCGAGACGGCGTCGGGACCTCACCGGTTCCCGCGCCAGGAACGGTGCGCAACATGGACGGGGACCAAGTGTGGCTGGTGGCCTTGGTGGCGGTGGGCGGAGCGCTCGGGAGCGTCGCGCGCTACCTCGCATCGGGATTCGTGACCCGCGGGGACTTCCCCTGGGGCACGTTCTTCGTGAACGTGACCGGGAGCTTCCTCCTGGCCCTTTTGTTCTTCCTCGCATTGCAGAGGGGCTTCCTCTCGCCGGAGGTCCGCGCCCTGGTGTTCATCGGCGTCTTCGGCGGCTACACGACGATGTCGACCTTCAGCCTCGAGACCGTTACGATGTTCACGGACGGCCAGTGGACGTGGGCCGTGGAAAACGTTTTCCTGAACGGAGGCCTTTGCGTCGTCGGGGCCTTCCTCGGCCGCGCGGCGGGCCTGTTCCTGGGAGGGACGTGAGATGGACCTCGAGGAGAAGGCGATGCGCCTGAAGATCTACGTGGGCGAGTCCGATCACTTCAACGGCATGCCGGCGTACAAGGCGGTCGTCCGGCACCTGCGGCAACAGGGGATCTGGGGCGCCACGGTCACGCGGGGCGTCTACGGCTTCGGCAAGCGGAGCTTGCTGCACACCGCCACCCCGTTGCGACTGAGCGAGGACCTCCCGATAATCATCGAGGCCGTCGACGCGGAGAAGAAGATCCTCGGGGTCATCCCGAAGGTCAGCGAGATGGTGAAGGGCGGCCTCATCACCGTGGAGGACGTCCGGGTGATGCGCCACCTGGGCTGAGCTCAATCCCACTTTTCGAAGCGTACGAGGGCGAAGCCGAGGCGCTCGCAGAGGTTCTTCACATCCTCCACCATGTTGTGGAGGCCGCAGATGTATACCTGCTTGTCCCGGAAGTCCGTGAGCTCCTTCTCGAGGATCTTCTGGACGTAGCCCACGCGGCCTTTCCAGTCCGGCGTCTCCGGCCGGGAGATTGTCGGGTAGTAATGGAAGTTCGGATGCTCCTCCTCCCACTTCAACATGAGATCGTGATAGATGAGCTCGTAGCTGTAGCGCGTGCCGAAGACGAGTGAGAACTCGTGCCCGTCGTCCAAGTTGTTCTTGAAGATGTGGCCCAGGAAGGAGACGAAGGGCGCCACGCCCGTGCCCGTGGCCACGAAGACCGTGTCGTACTGGATCGGCTCCTGCAGGGCAAAGCGGCCCAAGGGTGCGATTGTCTGCAGCTTCGTTCCGGGCGCGAGGTGATGCAGGTAGTTGGACATGAAGCCGCCCTCGACCACCTTGATGCACAGCTCGAGGTGGTCCTTGTTCTCCGGCCAGGAGGAGATGGAGTAGGGGCGCGAGATCCGCTTGCCGTCCTTCTCGGCAAACACGGAGATGAACTGGCCCGGCTCGAAGTCGAAAACCGGTTCGTTCTCGAAGGTGAACCGGATGAGGTAGGTCTCCGGGTACTTGGGAGTGATGTCGAAGACTTCCTTCACGATCGCGGTGTGCTTCCCCGAACGGAACTTGGGCGGCGAGTCCTTGAAGACCGGTTTGACCGGTGTCACGGCCTTCGCCGGGGCGGGCTCCCGCATCATCCGATGCCCCGCACAATAGAGACCGATTTAAACGTTTGTTTGTGACTTTCGCTGGGCGGCGCGTCCTTTCGATGTTCCTAAATATCCTTTGGGTCAGGGCTTCTTTTCGAGCAGGAGATACGTGTGCACGGCGGCCGCCACGATGCCGCCTGCGAGGGGTTCAACGCGGCGCCCGTGATGGGACCGCACATCACGATGCCCGGGGCCATCGTGAAACCGACAGCCGTAGCGTGGAGACGGATCGGTTTCCTCGGTGACGTGCTTGGTTGGCTAAAGAACAAACATATATTCCTACCGCAGTCATGAGGGGATAGAGGGAGACCATGACTGAGAAGCGGAAGAGGATGACGACTGCGGCGGGGATTCCCGTCGCCGACAACCAGAACAGCCTGACCGCGGGGCCGCGCGGTCCGGTGCTGATGGCTGATCATGAACTCATGGAGCGGATGGCACACTTCAACCGCGAGCGCGTCCCCGAGCGGGTCGT
>JBBSVS010000224.1:7211-9767 GCA_038046665.1 Thermoplasmatota archaeon | reverse complement strand
TCGAGGGGACGGGGCCCCGTCCATCGGGCGGCGGGGGACACGAGGATAAGATGGGACACCTGCTGCGGGTACCGCAGGGCATACGTAATCGCCGCGGCACCGCCTCCGGAGTGGCCGAGGACTACACTCCGCGGCAACCCGACCGCGTCGGCGACGCAGGCAGCATCTGTCGCGATGGTCTCCAGGGAGAACTCGGCCTCGGTCGCCGCAGGACCGGATCGGCCGACGCCCCGCGAATCGAAGATCACGAGGGCCAGGTAGAACTCGAGGGAAGACAGGCCCTTCGAGTATACGTAGGAGTCCATGCCCCAGGGCACGGGCATGACGAGGGCGAACGGACCGCGGCCGCTCACGCGGTAGAAGATCCTCCTGCCGTCCGTGGCGGTCGCGAAGGCCTCCTCGGCCTCGAGGGCGCACATGGTCCCCCTACGCGTCCGGAGCGGCGCGCGGCGACGGCGATGGGCGGGGCACCGACTCGGGCGTGGACGCGGGCGCCGGACCCTCGTCCTTCGGAGGCTCGAGGAGGGAGCGGATCACGGGCGTGAAGGGATCCACGAGCCCGCCCACGAACCCGCGTTCCTTCAGGCCGGCGATGTCCGTCTCGCGGATCCCGCCGCCCAGGTACATCGCCGCCTCGACCCCCTCGAGGAGGGTGAGCAACTGGGGATCCGGTCCCAGCTCCGTCCCGAGGCGCCGGAGGTCCATCACGCAGATCTCGCGGAAGCCCACGGCCTTCAGGGAGCGGACCACGTCCCCAAGGTCCGTACGCGTCTCCCGGGAATCGCCCCACACGACGCGCCCGTCCCAGTCCACGCAGGGAAGGACCTCGTTCGACAGGCCGTACGCCTCGATGAAGGCGTCCAGGCTGGGCAGGTTCTTGGAGCCCGCCACGACGCGTTCCACGTCGAGCATGTAGCCGTCCATGATCTCGTCCGTCTCCCGCGCACCGAGGTCCAACCAGACGTCGCAACGTTTCACGAGGTGGCGCATCACGTCGAAGTTCGGGTTCGCGCGGTTGATCCCACCTAGGTCGTACATGAAAACGAGACCTGCGTTGTACCGCGGCCCGCCGATTGCGTCCCAGTACTGCTGGAAGGAGACGCGGTAGCCGCTCGGCACGATGGCCCGCCCGTCCCAGCGCACGCCCACGACCGTGGCCACTTTCATCGGGATCAGGTCGAGCGGCTTGACGTCAATGAGAGGTTCCGTGTCCACAGGGAGGATGGGGATGCTGAGCACGTCCGGGCGCTTCTTCTCCGGGGCGGGGCTGGCCTTGCCCTTCGCCTCGAGCTCGAACTGGGCCCGCTTCGCCTCCGTGTCGAAGATCACGGGCAGCCCTTCGTAACGGCAGACCTCGCAGATGTACGACCGGCTGTCGGAGTCGATCCCCGCGATGGGGCCCATCACGAGGAGCTTCGGGTGAACGCGCCCGCTGCCGCATCGCGCGCACCCGGCGACGTTGTGGGGCTCTTTCCAATCCGCCATCCGGATGCCTCAATCGATGCGGATGACCTTGACCCGCTTCCCGATCCAATCCGGGGGCAGGTACACGCGGCCCGAGCTCCCGCTCTTGGCCACGACCTTCTCGAGCATCTCCTCCCCGTAGACCTCGAACTTGGATTCCTTCCGCGCGCGCGCCACGGTCGTCCCCCGCGCGGCGTACGCGGGTCGCCCGCATAAGGCTTTCCTGAAAACGACTGTGTTGTAGCTACATCCCGAGAGGGCAGAAAGATATTGTAGGCGGCGAGTCCATCCCCGCAGAGACTGGGATGGCGAAGAAGGGCGCGAAGCCGCTGCCGGGTTCCTCCTTCGAGTTATCCGCCCGCGCGATGCTCGATCATTGGATGGGCAAGAGGGTCGTCATGCAATTCGAACGGGACGACGGCTACGTGGACGCCTCGTCCGTGGAGAGCTACTTCGCCCCCGCGAGCAAGTGGCCCCGTATGGAACAGGACGCGATGCGGGAGGTGAAAGGCCGCGTCCTGGACCTGGGATGCGGGCCGGGGCGGCATGCCTTGTACTTGCAGAAGCGGGGCTCCGACGTCGTCGGCCTAGACGCGTCGCCGACCCAGGTGGCCCTCGCGCGCATCCGCGGCGTGCTCAATGTCTACCAGGGGAACGTGCGCCAGATTCCGCGTGGGCTCGGGACCTTCGACACCGCGATCATGATGGGAAACAACCTCGGGCTCGCCGGGGACGTGCCCCATATGCGCAAGTTCCTGCGGGACCTGCGATCGATCATGCGCCGCAAGGGGCGGCTCATCGGCCACAGCCGAATCCCGGGCACATGGTCGCCGGACCATCTGCCCTACGTGAAGTGGAACCTCGAGCGTCATCGGCCGCCGGGGCTCATCACCCTCCGCGTTCGGTACAAGGGCCAAGTCGGCGACTGGTTCGACCTCCTCCTGATCCCTCCGGAGGAGCTCGCGCGCCTCGCGCGGGAGACGGGCTGGGAGCTCACGCGCGTGTTCTGGGAGCACGGCTACGCGCCCGGGGACTACATCGCGGTCCTCGAAGCACGCTGATCTTCGGCCAGCCGAAGTTCACGGGAAAGCT
>JBBSVS010000224.1:0-7201 GCA_038046665.1 Thermoplasmatota archaeon | reverse complement strand
GAAAGATTCATCCGTCGGCAGGACTATGAATCGCCCGCATGGCGCTTCTGGACGGGTTCCATGTCGACGCCCTCCCGAAGAAATGGCAGGACGAGGGGCGGGCGTGGCAGGAGACGTATTTCCCGGAGATGCCGCAGGTCCTGGACCGTCCGGCGTGGGAGCGGTACTACCCGGACACGCCGATGCCCCAGCTGAACGTGATTCTGGCGAAGCCGGACGGCTTCGCGGAGTATGCCCACAAAGTCGTCGGCGCGACGAAGGAGACCGCGGACCTCTCCAACCGCCTCTGGAAGGCGGAGAAGATGACCGACGCGCAATTCATGACGGCCCTCAAAATCATCCGCGCCCAGGCATCCACGGAGCTGGGCTCGATCCAGCAGCACCGCATGGTGTGGGAGCAGCTCGACTCCGGATCCCTCACGGGGTTCGACAAGGAGATCGTGGAGGGGATCCACCGCACGGACCCGACCGGCCGGCGCCTCGACTCCATCTCCTTCTCCAAGAAGCGCGTCTGCGTGGAGGAGCTGCGGCATCACATGCAGATGGCGGGCGTGCTGACGATGGACGAGACTTTCGACAAGCCCCGCTGGGGCCGCCACTGGGCCACGGAGACGATGGAGGAACTCCTGGCGATGAAGCCCGGCGAGCATGTCCTCGACGCGTTCAACATCGAATTCAAGAGCGTCATGGACTCGGCCACGTTCATGAGCTTCATCGACCGCGTCGGGAAGTTCCAGCTCGAGATGCAGCACCACTTCCTGTACGGGCCCATGGCCGTGTCCATGCCGTGGATGCGGTGGCGCGAGGAGTCGTACCACCTCGCCGCGGGCGAGACGCTCATGAAGTCCATCGCGGTGGCGGCGACCCTGGACGGCGGCAACTTCGGAATCGAGGACCTCCAGCACACGCTGAACATGTGGTATCCGCGCGGCCTCGAGATGTTCGGATCCGAGCTGGGCGGCGCCCTCGTGAAGGGCGTCTTCAAGACCTTGACCAACGGCGAGGCCCAGAAGATCTACATCGAGGAGGTCGCGGGAAAGGTCAAGGACGTGAACCTGGCGATCGTCCAGGCGAAGGCGAAGTGCAACCGCGACGAGGCCGAGGCGATCCTCATGCGCATCCGGGCCGGCGAGACGGTCCATGGGCTCACGAAGGACGACCTGCTCTTCCTCCCGGACCGCCGCTTCTTTCGCATCCGCGGGCTGGCGGAGTACGGGGACTTCCGCAATCCCGGATCCGACGCGCCCGGCGTGGGCTACGTGTACCTGCCCTACGACGTCCACGGGGACCTGCTCACGGACCGCGGACCGCCAATCGAGCGCGCCGCCTACGCGGACTACCTGAAAACGGTCCTCCCCATGCGGTACATGACGAGCCGCCATTGGGACTTCGTGAAGGACGAGTTCCTGTTCAGCGAGAAGTGGGGACAGCCGGAGCCCGTGCGGAAACCCTCCGCGTGAGCGGGGACCGACCGAAGCGATAGGCCATCATTTATTACGCGGCGATTCGATAGGACGCCGCGAGGGGCTCCGATGGATCTCACCTACATGTCTCTGGAGAAGAAGGACCGAGTGGCCGTCGCCTGGTTCAACAAGCCCAAGGCGAACACCTACGACGCGGACCTCATGCGGGACATCAGCACCGTGATCGACGAAGTGCGCTTCGACGACACGATCGACGTGTGTGTGCTCGCGTCGAAGCTCGAAGGCATGTGGTCCGCGGGCGCGGACATCAACCTCCTGGCCACGTCCACGCCCGACTACAAGGCGATGTTCTGCCTGAACTGCCAGGAGGTCCTGAACAAGATGGAGTCCACGCCGAAACCGTTCCTCGCGGCGATCGACGGGCACTGCGTCGGCGGCGGGCTGGAGATCGCCCTGGCCACGGACCTGCGGTTCGCCTCCGACGGCCCGTGGAAGATCGGGCTCCCGGAGGTCACCCTGGGCGTGCTCCCCGGGACCGGCGGGACGCAGCGGCTCCCGCGGCTCGTCGGCAAGAGCCGGGCGATCGACCTCATGGCCACCGGCCGCACCCTGACGCCCAAGGAGGCCCTGGACTGGGGCATCCTGAACCGTGTGTTCTCGAGGGACTCGTTCTGGGACGAAACGATGGCCTTCGCCCGCGGGCTCACGTACCCGAACCACGCCGCCCGGGCGGCGGGGCTCATCAAGCGTTCCGTGGTCGAGGGGACCGAGGTGCCGCTCCACGAGGGCCTCGCCCTGGAGCGGGAGCTGCAGAACCGCCTCTTCGCCATGGCCGATGCCAAGGAAGGCTTCCGGGCCTTCCTGGAGAAGCGCAAGCCGGCCTTCCAGGGCAAGTGACGCGCGGGGCGTAGGCTATAGACGCAGGGGTTAAGCCCCGCTACGGTCCTAGCGAGCTTCCATGCCCGCGAAGACCGCGGTCCGGCTCGCGACCGCCCGGGACCTCCCGAACCTGGTCCACCTCTGGCGCGAACTCATCGGCTTCGACGAGGCCCTGGGGGGCCAGGATTTCCGGCTCGCGCGCGGCTCCGAGGCGGCGTGGGAGAAACACCTCCGGGCCCACCTCGGGAAGAAGGACAAGTCCACGTTCGTCGGGGCGTCGGAGGGGCAGATGGTCGCCTTCCTCGTCGCGTCCCTGGAGCGACCTCCCGGGATCTTCATGGAACGGGAATACGGCGAAATCTCCGCGGTCTACGTCCAGGAGCCCTACCGGGGCAAGGGCATGGGGAGCGCCCTCGTGGAGGCGGCCTTCGCGTGGTTCGAGGGGAAGCGCGTGAGTCGCGTGCGCGTGACCACGGACACGAAGAACTCCCTCGGCGTGGAGTTCTGGAAGCACCGCGGCTTCACGCCCACGGTCGTCACGATGGACCGGCTGCTGTGAATCAGGGGAGGACCGGATGCGCCGCGCCGAGATTCCGTTGACCTTAAACCAGGTTAACGCGGGAAAGCGGAGGGCTCAAGCCCCCGGGCCCTTCTTCCCCGGCGATCCCCATGGCCCATGACACAATCCGTGTCGAGCGCGGCGACCGCGTTGCCACCATCACCCTGAACCGGCCCGACAAGCTGAACGCGATGTCCTTCTTGATGAAGACCGAGCTGGTCTCCGCCCTTCGAGAACTCGATGAGGATCCCTCCGTTCGCGCCATCGTGCTCACGGGCGCGGGAGACAAGGCGTTCGTGGCGGGCGCGGACATCTCCGAATTCGCGGGGCGGTCAGTGACGGAACAGATCAAGCTCTACGAAATGGGCACGGTGTACGACGCGGTCGATCGCGCCGCGAAGCCCGTCCTGGCCATGGTCAACGGCTTCTGCCTTGGCGGCGGGCTCGAGCTCGCCCTCGCCTGCGACATCCGCATCGCGTCCGAGCGTGCGGTCTTCGGCCAGACGGAGGTCAACCTCGGGATCATCCCCGGGGGCGGCGGGAGCCAGCGCCTCGCTCGCCTCGTCGGCCTAGGCAACGCCCTCAAGCTCACCCTGACGGGAGAGAAGATCGACGCCCGCGAGGCCCTCCGCATGGGCCTCGTGGACGAGGTCGTGCCCCACGCCATGCTCTCGAAGCGGACGACGGAGATCGCGGAGGCGATCGCCTCGAAATCGGCCGTGGCCGTGCGCCTCGCGAAGGCGGCGGTCAAGGCCTCCGCCCGCCTGCCCCTGGACCAAGGCCTCCGGTACGAACAACAGCTCTTCACGCTGGCGATCGCCTCGGACGACAAGGAGGAGGGGGTCCGCGCCTTCCTCGAGAAGCGGGAGCCGAATTGGAAGGACCGCTGACCCCTGGTTACTGATAACGAGAATCCGTTTTCGTGCGCGATAATCGTGTGCCAGGGGTCTTAACCCGCCCCCTTCGTGGAATCCCCGTCATGTCGGGCTGGTCCGGCATTGTCGTCGGCGGCATCGTGATAGCCTTGGCCCTCGTCGCCGTGGGCCAGCCGGTGTGGGAGTGGAGGTACACCCAACCCGGCGGGATCGAGACCTGGTCCTACGGCCTCTTCGGCGTGCGCCACACGTCCACGAACGCGTCGGCGAACACGAGCTCCGCCTACAACTATTCCTATGAGACCCTCCCGAACCAGCCGCGCTTGGCCGCCGCGCTCCAGGAGGCCCAGCTCTGGTTCCTCCTCGCCCTCGTCGCCGCGATCGCGGGGACGGGCCTCGCCCTCGCGAACGTGCTCCGGAAGCTGAAGGGCCTTTACGCCGGCGTCGCCCTCTTGGCCGCCTGCGGCGCAATCCTCTTCGCGGCCCTGAACCTCATCCTCACGATCCCCCCTGCCACCGCGGACCTTCCGAACGTCGTCGGGCAGTCGATCTCCAACTTCCAAGGGCAGTACGTGGCCCAGGGCTCGAATGTGAGTGTGGGCTGGGGACCCGTCCTGGGGTGGTACCTCCTCCTGGGCATCGGCCTCGCCGCGGGCTGGGGTGCCTCGGACATGTGGTCCATGCCCCTCGTGAAGCCCGCGCCTGCGATCGCGAAGCCGGTTGTGAAGAAGGAGAGCCTGCCGCCGCCTCCTCCCATCGAACTCACGCCGGTTCCGCCCGAGCCGGTCATCGAGGAGGTCTTCGTGATTGCCTCGAGCGGCCTCCTGATCAAGCACATGTCCCGCAGCCTCATGACGGACAAAGACCGCGATGTGGTCGGCGGGATGATCTCGGTGGTGTCCAACTTCGTGCGGGAAGCGTTCTCGGAGCGAGACGGCCAGGTGCAGGAAGTGACCCTCGGGGACCACCGCTTCATCATTTGCAACGAGCGCAGGCTCGTCGTCGCCGCCCTCCTGAGCCGAGGGGAGACGGAGGACGTCGTCCACCGGCTCAGGCACCTCCTGGCGTGCCTCTTCGACCGCTACGGGAATCGCCTCGAAGACTGGCAGGGCGAGGCTATGGAAGGCATCGAGGACGAGATCTCCGTCCTGTGGGAACCCTTCTTCGCGCCGCCGCCCCCGGCGGACTGAGGGGCACCAGACCCCGTTCGGGACAAAACCTTATACGGCCGAGCCGTTGGGTTCGAGGTCCCTTTCGGGACACCTCGGAGCCTAGGGATCGGGCGGCCCATTCCATGGAGCAAGCGATCGTCCTGTTGTCCGGCGGCATCGACTCCGCCGTCACCCTCTGGTGGGTGAAGGCCCAAGGCTGGGACGTCCGTCCGCTGACCTTCGACTACTACGGCCGCCCGAAGCGCGAGCATACGGCCATCGACGCCCTCGTGAAGCGGGCCGGAGTGCCGGCCGTGCGGACCGTGGACCTGCCCTTCCTCAAGGAGGTGGACGAGCTCCGGTCCACGGGCATCCCCAACAAGATCCTCCTGGATTCCCCCGAAGGGTACATCCCAGGGAGGAATCTGATCTTCTACAGCATCGCCGCATACTACGGGGAGTTGGACGGCTCCCGCTACATCGTCGGCGGGCACAACGGTCTCGACGCGGAGTCCTTTCCCGACGCGAGCCCGAAGTTCTTCAACTTCCTGAACAGCGTGTTCCACCTCAGCGTGTGGTCCTACGAGAAGTCACCCCTCCAGGTCGTCATCCCGCTCAGCGGGAAGTCGAAGGAAGAAGTCCTCCGGATGGGCCTGTCGATGAAGGTGCCCTTCGAGGTGACCTGGTCCTGCTACTGGGACAAGGATGTCCACTGCGGCACCTGCGTCTCCTGCCGGGAGCGGAAGGCCGCCTTCGCCGCCCTCGGCCTGAAGGACCCGGTGGCCTACGAGCCGTGAGGGCATCACCGCGAAAAGGTTTATGCCGCATGAGGATTCCCCTCCCAGCGAGATGTACACAACCACGACCCGGTCGGTCCACGCGATCCGTTTCTTGGAAGAAGGAAGCCACAACGTGCGCATGCGCCAGCTGATCGGTCGCGAGGACGGGGCCCGCAAGACCTCGATGCACGAGCTCATCGTGGGCAAAGACGGGTATTCGGCGAAGCACGCCCACGAGTGGGACCATCAGCTCGCCGTCACATCGGGGCGGGGCCTCGCGTTGGTCGCCCGCAAGAGGATCCCGCTGCGGCCGGGCGTAGTGCTCCTCGTGCAGTCCAACGAGGAACACCAGTTCTTTCAGCGGGGGAAAGATCCCCTCGTCTTCCTGACCGTGACCCCCATCTAAGAGCGCAACCGGAGCTGCATCTGCGCACAGGCCAGGCCAACCTTTATGGCCGCCGCATCCTTGGGCGAACCCGTGAAGCTCGGGATCACGGAGTACATCGACTGCGCTCACCACCTGCCGGGCCACGAGCGCTGCGGCTCCTTCCACGGGCACACGTACCGCGTCGACGTCTTCGTCGAGGGGGAACACAAGGGCGGGATGCTCCTCGATTTCGCGGACTTGAAGAAGACCACCCGCGCGGTCCTCGCGGAATACGACCACAAGGACTGGAACACGTTCCTTGAGTACCCCACCGTCGAGAACATCTGCGAGCTCATCTCGAAACGCCTGCAGGACGCCATCAAGTTCCCCGTCCACGTGCGGGTGTGGGAAGGTCACGGGAAGTACGCGGAACTCTGAGGAAAATGGTTCCACTCCGAAGCCCTCCGTGGAATCGAGCCCTTTTCCGAGGGGGACCGAGGAAAAGAGCCCCGACGCGCCAAGGATTGGCGTACCCTCATATCCCCCCGCCTCCATCGCGGCATCGATGTCGGGCCTCGTCGAAGCCATCGACGCCGAGGCCCATGGCGATTTCGCGGAGGCCCTCGAGCACTACGCGAAGCTCACGGAGTCCGGGTCCGCGTTAGACCGCATCGGGATCTTCCAGGCCCTCGCACGCTGCCACGAGAAGCTCGGCCGTCTCAAGGAGGCAGGCGTATGGCGACGCAAGGCGGGCCAGGGCTACCTCGTTCTTGCCGACGGG
Source organism: Thermoplasmatota archaeon (assembly GCA_038046665.1). GTDB lineage: Archaea > Thermoplasmatota > Thermoplasmata > RBG-16-68-12 > RBG-16-68-12 > RBG-16-68-12. Next base: position 386 of record JBBSVS010000224.1, on the reverse strand, counting down.
GAGATGGCGAGGGACGAGCGGCAGTACCTCGCTCTCGTCGAGTACCGCAACGCGGTGCAAGACCTCCAGGGCGATTTGTCCCTGAAGGATGTGGCCAAGGAGTACGCCGCGGTTCTCAAGGAGAATTTCTCCGGAGGCGCGGAGGGCCTCACCCACGAGGGCCTCTTCGCCGGCGCGTTCTTCCAGGCCCTCGGGGACCCTCTGACCGCCGCGAAGTACTACTTCGACACCGCGGAGGCCATGAGCGAACAGGCCGCGGACACGAACGACGCGGACCTGAGGGCCGCAACGATCCTCGCGTACAAGCGCGCGATGGAATCCGCAACGAAGGCCGGGCGCCCCGACGTGGCTCGGGTGGCCCAGATACGGGCCTACGACCTTGAGCA
>JBBSVS010000223.1:0-2840 GCA_038046665.1 Thermoplasmatota archaeon | reverse complement strand
ATCATCGGGACCCGCCCGGAGATCATCAAGATGGCCCCGGTGGGCAAGGCCCTCGACGGGCTCGACCACGAGCACATCCTCGTGCACTCAGGCCAGCACTACGACCTGCTCATGGACCGTATCTTCTTCCAGGACATGGAGTTGCGGGAACCGAACTGCAAGTTCGAGCTCAAGGACCAGCCGCCCCATCTCCAGGTTACCACGACGATGGGCCAGGTAGGCAAGGTCACCGAGGACGCGGACCTCGTCGTCGTCCACGGGGACACGAACACGACCGTGGCGGGCGCCTTGCTGGGCAACAAGCAGGGCCGCCCGGTGGCCCACGTGGAGGCAGGCATCCGCTCCTTCGACAAGACGATGCCCGAGGAGGTCAACCGCGTGATCGCGGACCACGTGTCCACGCTGCTGTTCTCTCCCACGGAGATTGCGAAGGAGAACCTGCGACGGGAGAACGTCACCGCGGGCGTGCACGTGGTGGGCAACAGCGTAATCGATGCGCTGACGCAGAACATCGCGATCGCGGAGAAGCGTTCCACGATCCTGGCGAAGCTCAACCTGAAGCCCCGGAGCTACCTCCTCCTCACCTTACACCGCGCGGAGAACGTGGATGACAAGGCGAAGCTGACGAGGGCCCTCGAGGCCTTCGAGGCAGCCGCGAAGGAAGCTGGCCTGCCCATCCTGTTCCCTATCCACCCGCGCACGACGAGGCGGCTCAAGGAATTCGGGCTCGCGAAGCGGGCCGCCGCCCTCTCCTCCCTCCGGCGGATTGAGCCCACGGGTTACCTGGACATGCTCGTCCTCGAGAAGAACGCCGCCCTCGTGATGACCGACTCCGGCGGACTCCAGGAGGAGGCCTGCTTCTTCCGCGTGCCCTGCGTCACGCTGCGCGAGAACACGGAGCGGCCGGAGACCCTCGACATCCGTGCGAACGTCCTCGCGGGGACGGACCCGCGGCGGGTCGCCGACGCCGTGAGGCGCCAGCTCGACGCGAAGCGTGCATGGCCGAACCCCTACGGAGACGGCACGACCTCGAAGAAGATCGGCGGCATCGTGGACGAGTTCCTGGGATAGGGAATGACCGCGACGGTTGCGTTCCTGCGGTCGAAGAGTCCGGCCGGCGTGGAGCCTCGCCTGGACAAGGAGGCGCGAACTCTCGCGGAGGCGGGCTACGACGTCCATGCAATCTTGTGGGATCGCGCCCTCGAGCACCCGGTCGAAGAGACCCGCACGGGATACGCCATCCACCGCGTCCGCCTGCGAGCCCCGGAAGGGCGGCCAGCCCTGCTCGTCCAGATGCCCCGCTGGTGGCTGCGGGCCTGGCGGAAGCTCCAGGCTCTCCGCCCCCAGGTCGTCCATGCCGTCGACCTGGACAGCCTCCTCCCCGCCCTGATGGCCCGGCGGGCCTACGGTTCGCTCGTCGTGTACGACATCTTCGACTTCTACGGTCCGATGATCGCCCTCAACCTGCCGTCCCGCGTCCGGGAGGTCCTCGCGGACCTGGAGCGGCGGGCCGCGCGGCGCGCCGACCTGGTCGTGCTCCCGGACCTGGCCCGCGCGGCCTTCTTCGGCGACCGGAAGCCCGCTCGCGTGATCGAGGTGATGAACGTCCCCGAGGAGCGGGCCGTGGTCCCGAAGCCGCAGAAGTTCTTCACGGTCTTCTACGGAGGACAGATCGCGCGGGATCGCGGCATACCGGAGCTCGTCCATGCCTGTGAATCCGTCGGCGCGCGACTGGTCGTGGCGGGACATGGCCCGGACGAGACGGTCCTCGTGCCCATGGTGGAGTCCTCCCCCGCCGCGATGTTCGTGGGAAACCTCTCCTACGACGAGGTGCTCACGTGGACCGCCTCCTGCGACGTCGTCGCGGCCCTGTACGACCCCGCGATCCCGAACAACCGCCTCGCCTCGCCCAACAAGCTCTTCGAGGCCATGATGCTCGGCAAGCCCGTGGTCACGAACGAGGGGATCGGGCTGGCGGAGCTCGTGCGGAAGGAAGGGATTGGTGCGGTCGCGCGCTACGGGGACGCGGCCTCCATTCAGAAAGCCCTCGAGGAGCTCATGCTCTCGCCCTCGCGGTGCTCGGACATGGGGGCCCGCGGCCGCGCGCTGTACGAGGCGCGGTACCGATGGGACGCGCAACGCGAGCGGCTCGTGAGCGCCTACCGCGAGCTCCTCGGAGGATGACCGAATGCCGGGCCGCCTCCTGCTTGCGTCCTACAGCTACCCGCCCATCGCGGACGTCGGATCGATCCGCACGATCAAGCTGGCCAAGTACCTCGTGCGGCAGGGCTGGGCCGTACGGATCCTGTCCGTGAAGAACCCCGACGTCTGGCGGATGATCGGTCCGGCGGAGGAGCCGCCGGGAGTGGAAGCCACGCGGACCCGGGACCTGCTCCGCCTCGACCGCCTGGGCCTCGCGATCCGGAAGGTGATCGTGAGCCGCGGGGACCCGACGCTCCAGGCGCGCGCTGGGCTCGGACGTCGCGGGTTCGTGGTACCGGAGTTCCAGGCGGGTTGGCTCCTCACCGCGGCGGGCGCCATGGCCCGCCTCGCGAGGACGTGGGGGGCCCCCCACCTCATGGGCACGGGGCCGCCGGTCTCCTCCCTCATCGCGGCCGCCGTCGCGCAGCGCCGCACGGGCCTTCCGTTCCTCGCGGACTTCCAGGACAGTTGGACGATCCACCCGGACACCCGCTATCCGACGCGGATCCAGGCGGCGGTGGATGGGGACCTGGAGCGGCTCGTGTGGGAGCGGGCCGCGGAGGTGACCGTGGTCACGCCCACGATTGCCGCGAGGTACGGGCAGAAGTATCCCGCCTGGTCCTCCAAGGTGCGCGTCC
>JBBSVS010000222.1:0-1630 GCA_038046665.1 Thermoplasmatota archaeon | reverse complement strand
CCGGAGTCTAGTGGTCCCGAACCACCAAGGATAGACCAAGCTACCCCACGGACCCGAGGCGCCCCGGCGTAAGAGAGGCTTCCGTATAAGTGTTGTGAGGACAGTTGCGTCGTTCAGCCAGCGAGAGCCTACAGGTTCACCGATTCGTCCGCCAACACGGACGGATCGTCGAAACTGCGACCGGGGGATGAGCTTCTGAGTCCGAGGGCGAGTCCGGCAAAGGGTCAAATGGGAGCGGCCGTTCGAGAGGGGTCGGAGGGGACTCCATGGCCGCGAACCTCGAAGGCCGAGTGTGCATCGTGACGGGCCCGACGTCCGGGATCGGCAAAGAGACCGCCCGAGGCCTCGCCCGCATGGGGGCCAGCGTGATCCTCGCCTGCCGGGATATGGAGAAGGGCGAAGTGGTCCGCAGGGAGATCGCCGCGGACGCGGGCAAGTCCTACCTCGAGGTGATGAAACTCGACCTTGCGGAGCAGTCCTCCATCCGGGGCTTCGCGGCGGAATTCCAGAAGACTCATCCCCGCCTCCATGTCCTCATCAACAATGCTGGGATTTCCGCCCTCAAGCGGCGACTCACACCCGACGGCGTCGAGAGCCAGTTCGCGGTCAATGTCCTCGGACCCTTCCTCCTCACGAACCTCCTGCTGGGCACTCTGAAGGACAGCGGCCCCGCCCGTATCATTAACGTCGGCTCGGCGGCCCACGCGGGCGGCCACGTCGACTTCGACAATCTGCAGGGTGAGCGGGAGTTCCGCAGCTTTCGCTCCTACAGTAATTCGAAGCTCGGCCTGCTCCTCATCACGTACGAGCTCGCCCGCCGGCTGCAGGGCACCGGTGTGACGGTGAACTGCGTCCACCCGGGAGTAATCCGATCGAACCTCGGCGGGGACGACATCCCCGGTGCCTTGACCTTCTTCAAGCTCTTCCTGCGGGGACCCGTCGCGGGCGCGCAACCCTCCCTCCGCCTGGCTTCCGCCCCGGAGCTCGAAGGCGTCACCGGGAAGTACTTCCACAAGCTCAACGAAGCTCGCTCGGCCCCAGAGTCCTACGACACGGCGGCCGCCAAGCGCCTCTGGGACGTGGCCGCCAGGTTGACGAAGCTGGACATGTGACGCTGGCGCCTACCATCGCGCGAAGCGCATGCCCCAGGAGGCCCACATGGCCCCGAGCACGCCCGCCAAGATCACGAACGACACGATCAAGATCACGATGTCCTGGAACAGACTGTAGCCGGTAGACCAGAAGGCCGCGAAAAGCAAGATGAAGACGAGCCACGCGACCCCGAGGATAATCGATGCTATGACGCGCACGCGCAGGTCGAAGCCAGGATACCGGTGTTCGTAGGGCCAGGGCGGCGGAGCCGCCGGGGGTGGTTGAGCCATGTCCTCCTCCGGGATGGGAATCGTCGCAGCAGGCTTCAGGCTTCCGGAGGTCGGCCGGCCTCACGCGGACAGGAACCCTCCGTCCATGGGGACCAGGGCGCCCTGGACGTAGCTGGCCACGTCGCTCACGAGCTCAAGGCCCGCGCCCGCCTCCGCGAACCGCCGCGCCATCGCCGCATCGATCCCCGACGCGGCCCCCGTGATCAGGGCCCGCTCGCCCTTCAGGGAAAGGAGATCCGCGAGGGGCT
>JBBSVS010000221.1:0-3668 GCA_038046665.1 Thermoplasmatota archaeon | reverse complement strand
TTCTCGGCCGCCGCGAAGGCGGCCCGCCCCAGGCGGAGGCCCTCGTGGTCACGTACTTCGAGAACACGGGGCCGAAGATCCTCGTACCGGTCCCGGACCAGACCGTCGCGGAGGACAGCCCCATGTGGTCCCTGAACCTCAAGGGCTACGCCGCCGATCCGGACAACGCGGTCAGCGAGCTGCGGTGGGACCTGGGCGGCGTGGACCATAGCCTCTACGAGTACTTCGGCGGGAACGTCACCGGGAACGACGTCCTCCGGTTCCAGCCGAAGCCGAACGCCTACGGGAACGACCGCGCCACCTTGTTCCTCTTCGACCCCCAGGGCCACTTCGCGTACCAGCCACTGTGGATCAACATCACTCCGGTGGACGACGCCCCCGTCTTCACGCCTCCGCCGATCTTCTACGTGAAGTACGGGCAGCCCTACACCTTTGACTTCACGCCCTACATCTCCGACGTGGACACGCCCCTCGGCAACCTGACCCTGGGGAGCGACGATCCGGTCCGCGCGTCCGTCTCCGGGATGCGGGTGACCTTCGCCTACCCGGTCGGCTATCCGGACCAATGGGCCTTCGTCGTCCTGAGCGTGGACGACGGGCAGCTCACGACCTCCCAGTCCGTCGCGATCCGGCTCACCACGGACGCGCCGCCGCAGCTGACGTCCCCCCTTCCGGACGTCACCCTGCGCGAGAAGCAGACCGTCCGGGACGTCTTCGACCTGGACGACCACTTCATGGACCCGGACGGAGACCCCCTCGCCTTCTCCTCCGCGACCGCCGCCGGGCTCGGGGTGACGATCCAGTCCAACCACAGCGTGGACATCAAGGCCCTGGGGAACTTCTACGGGAACGCCAGCGTGACCTTCCGGGCCAAGGACCCCACGGGGGCCTTCGCCGAGGACACGATCCTCGTGACCGTCCTGCCGGTGAACGACCCGCCGGTCATCGGTGACTTCCCGCCCTTCGTGGTCCACTACGACGCCCCGTATGCCTTCGACCTGGCGCCGCACCTGGAGGACCCGGACACGCCCCTCTCCGAGATTACGATCGCCACCTCCCTGTCGCCCTTCATCACGGTGAACGCGACGGTCCTGCACATGCTCTTCCCGCGGACCGTGGGCCCCCTGACCGCGCCCTACACCCTGCCCCTGACGATCTACGCGAACGACGGGACGAACACGACCTCCCGCACGACCACGGTGACCGTGGGGAACGACTACCCACCCCAGCTACGGCTGGGCGTGCAACTTCCCGACGAAGTGTTCGTCGAGGACACCCGCCTCGTGGATGCCTTCAACCTAGACGACTACTTCATGGACCCGGACAGCTCGACGATCTTCTACTGGTCCGGTCCCCAAGACATCTTCGTGACGATTCACTCGAACCACACGGTGGACTTCAACGCGACCCTGAACTGGAACGGCGAGGAGTCCGCCACCTTCCGGGCCTCGGACAGCGAGGGGGGCTATGCAGAGGACACGATCCGGGTGACCGTCCTCCCGGCGAACGACCCGCCCTTCTTCCACGATTTGTCCGACGTCGTTTCGGACGGCGGCACCTTTGTCCTGGACCTGGCGGACCGCATCGGCGACGTGGACACGAACGCATCTCTGCTCAGCCTGAAATCCTCGGATCCCTACGTCAAGGTCGAGGGCTTCGTCCTCGTCTTCGACTATCCGAGCGACGTCCGGCAGGACGTCGTCAACCTCACCTTGAGCGACGGCCAGGCGACCACGTACGCGGACATCCACGTGCGCATCCAGCCCTTCGACCCCATCCTGTACTCCCTGCCCGCGATTCTCGCCGCGATCGCGATCCTGGGGGCAGTCCTCGCCATCCGCGTGGTGCGGACGCAGATCGAGCACGCCTTCCTGATCTACCGGGACGGGATCCTGCTCTTCCACATGTCCCCGGGCCTCGCCGAGGACAAGGATCCGGACCTGATCGCGTCCATGTTCACCGCCATCGAGAACTTCATGGACGAATCCTTCCGCTCCATGGGGGTCGGACAGCTCAAGGGCCTGGAGCTCGCGGACCACCGCGTGGCCCTCGTCCGCGGGACCGATGCGTCCCTCGTCGTCCTCTACCGCGGCGCCGCCGCGGGCCACGTGGAAAAGCGGGCCCGCGAGGCGATCCAGGACATCGAGCGCCGGTACGGGCACATCCTGAAGGACTGGAACGGGGACATGGGGCTGATCAAGGGCGCCCAGGTGAGCCTGGAGCGGCTCTTCCCCGCGCGCGCCCTCCGCCGCATGCAGGACGCGGCAGCGGCCTCGGGGGACGCGACCGTGGAAGCGGATTCGTGAGCCGTCTCACGCGGTACGGGAGACGCGCTCCTCGATCTTGATCCCGCGCCTGCGGGCTTCCTCGACGAACGGCCTCGCGGGGATCCCGAGCTCGACGGAGTGCGTCCCGGGCGGGATGCGACCCATCGCAATCATCTCCGCGGCGATCGCGGCGTGCCAGCCCGTGAGCCTCTCCATCGACGTGAAGCCCGTTGAGGGATCGTATCGGTCCACGAGCTCGACGACCGCCTCGGCCGCCTGCCCGTCCTTCTGCCCGAGGGCCCGGACCCGCTCGACGCAGACGTCCACGATCTTCTTCGGGAGGACCCTGGGCTCGAAGAGCGCGTGGAAGACGTGGCGCGGGATGACCTTCTTCCCGTCCACCTCGATGGGCTTCAGCTCGAACAGGCCGAGGTCGTTGAAGGCGATCATCTGGGCCCAGTGGCCCGGGTAGCGGAGGGTCTTGTTCTCGTACGTCTTGAGCTTGCCCAGGAAGGACCAGGGCGCGGTCGACAGCCCGCCGGACGTCACGATGGCCTCGAGCTTCCCGAGGGGCGGGACGTCGACGACCTCGAAGTCCGTGAAGAGGGGCACGTAGGCGATCTTCCCGTCCCGGATGAACGTCGCGGCCCCATGGTACTCGTTCGTCAGGCCTTCGACGTTGAAGGTGAGCTCGTAGTTCCACGGAGGCTTCGGGTCCAAGGGCAAGCCGCCGTCGTACACGAACACGTGCTCGGGCACGTCCAGGAGCTCCATCGCGTACACGGACATCGTGATGTTCAGCCCCGGGCCCATCCCGCAGTCCGGGATGACCCCGACCCCGGCCTTACTCGCTTGCCTGTCGAGGGCCAGCTGCTTGCGCACGAGGGCGGTGTTCCCGCCGAAGTCGACCATGGAGACGCCCGCGCGGATCGCGAGCTTCGTGAGGTTGAAGTTGAAGAAGTACGGCACGCCGGAGAGCATGACGTCGGCGTCCTTGATCGCCTTGAGGACCGTGGAGGGCTTCGTCACGTCCGCGGACATGGGCCGGGCGACGCGTCTCCCGACGAGCTTGTTCACGCGGGCGGAGGCCCGCTTCGCCTGGGCCAGATCCGCGTCCGCCATGACGATCTCGTCCGCCTCGCCGAACCTCGCGAAGTCGTAGGCCGCCGCCGTCCCCTGACGGCCCGAGCCCACGACCGCGTACCGGTATCCCATGTTCACTCACTCCTCCCGCAAAAACGCGGGGAACGGAATCGAGAGGAGCAGGGGGATGAAATAGCTTCTTGTCGTGCGAGTAATTGCTGCTCCGGTCGAGGGCGGTGGAGGAGGACCGCAGCGAGACGGCGAGTGCAAGTTCAAACGCCACGAGAGGTTCTGCCTACGGGTCCATGCCCTACGACT
>JBBSVS010000220.1:0-7696 GCA_038046665.1 Thermoplasmatota archaeon | reverse complement strand
CACTTCGTCATCCTGGACGGACATCACCGGTTCGCAGCCCTGAAGGCCCTGGGTTGCCGCCGCATTCCCGCCTACGTCATCGATTACTTCTCCGACATCATCGACCTGAAGACGTGGCCGGATGCGGTCGTCCAAGAGGTGCGCAAAGACGAAGTGATTCGGAGGGGTCTGGCCAACGATCCCTTCCCGCCGAAGACCACGCGACACATTCTGAAGATCAAGCTGCCCGACGTCTTTACGGACCTCGAAGACCTGATGTGATCAGGTCGGCGGCTCGCGGAGCGACGGCGGAAGGACCCGCTTTTTTCTCGAGCGTCGCCAGAGGACAATCCCCACGATACCGACGCCTGCGAGGATCGGCACGAGGAGGCCCCACTCCACGAGGGTGAGCCCGAGGAATCGGGCCGGCTCCAAGACCTGGTATCGATAGGACTGGAGTATCGCAGTGGATACAAGCACACCCGTGCCGTTGTAGCTCTCGGTCTTCACGTCGTTCCCGACCGCAGCCGAGAAGTACCTTTCTTCGTAAGTCCCGTCGGGCCAGGCCTCGCGGATCGGATAGGCGGTGAAGCGGCCAGCCGGCGTGTCCAGGGAGATCCCGTTTCCCATGGAATAGGTCAGCGTAAGGTTCCCCGCGCCCCTCGCGTGACTCTGGTTGCCGAAGGCGAAGAAGTCCTGTGTGTAGACGTACGACAGGTTGACGGCACCGCTGCTGCCCACGGAAACCGGAAATCGCCAGCCGTCGAAGACGACGTGGTACGTCGTCGTGTTCGTCGCGCGGATGCTGAAGGGCACGACGCCCTGGAACAGCCCGTCGACGGAGAGATCCAGGACGCTCGAGACCGTTTTGAGCTGATCCGTTTCGAGGAGTTCCTCTCCCGTGACGATCCAAGTTCCGCTCACGGAGCCGGTACCGACGAGACCGGAGACTTGGCCCGAGATGGTCCCGCTCCCGTTCAGGACCACGCGGAACACGTCCTGCGACACGTTCAGGATCGTCGCCGATTCCCCCGCCGTCACGGAAGAGGTGACTTGCCCGAGCAGATCGAACCCCGCCTCGAAACTCGTGTTCGTACGGTACGTCCAATAATCTCCGACGGTGAGGCTGGGCCGGTCCAAGGACTCGGCACGCACGGGCGCGAGGAGGGCGATAAGGACGGTCACGAAGAGGAGGGCGGCAAGCCGCTGGACGCGCACGGCGCTTTTGATTCGACCCGTCCTCCATAAAGGTTCTCTGCCTATCGCCCTCGGTCGATGACGTCTTTCCCCCGTGCGCTGGGGCGGATTCGGAGGCGACCCTCCAACTCGTGGCGAATCCCTTTTCCCTCGAGGAGTCGATCGAGGAAGACCGCGAGGGCCGCGACCTCCGAATGGGGCTGGTTCCCCACGGCCACGTTGAAGTCCACGAGGCGGTACACATCTGCGGGGACCTTCTCTGCGCCGACGATGATGAGGACATCGTCCTTCGGGATCTTGGGCAGGACCTCGTCGACGGGCAGCCCGTACATCGTGAGGTGGACTTTCGCCCCAGTCCAGTCCTTCAAGACTCTCCGCCACGCTATGCCGGTCTCGATCTCGAAGGGACCGCCGAAGCGACGCACGACCTCGTTCACGGTCTTCTCGAGTGCGGAATCCTTTGTGCTCACAAGGATCCGGTCCGCGCCGAAGGCTCGCGCGGCGAGGGCGACATGGGTCGTCACGCGCTTGTCCCGGGCTGGGCGGTGCCCGAGTCGGAGGACCGTGATCACGGTTCAGTCCTCGAACCGGAGGATTCGATGCCCTCGGAAGTCGAGGCGGGGGGAGCGCTTCACGAGGGCCTTGAGCTTCGTCTGGGTGACCTTGAGGGCCTCCGCCACGTCCCCGGAGAACTTGCCCTCGGTCCCCACCATGTCATAGATGGTCTCCTCGATCTTGGCGTAGTCCTCGGGCGACATCATCGCGGCGTGCAGGACGTCGGAGATTTCCTGCACGGGCGCGGTGGCGTTGATGTGGAACGAGGAGTAGAAGGCGTGGTACGCTTTCTCGGGGGTCATCGTCGGGCTCGTTTGCCACTTCGTCTCGACGAGCTTCATCTTCTCGAAGAACCGGAGGGCATCGAGGCCGTCCTTGCCGAACTTGTCCTCGATCTGCTTCGCGGTCTGCCAGTTCGCCGTGACCTCCTTGAAGACGCTGCTCTTCACCTCGGTGTCCACGGCGCGGAGGATGGGGACCAGCTCCGCCACTTCACTGACAACTTTAATCCGATTCAAATTATCGACTCCCGCGGTATCGGCCTGGGCGGTTATAAGTTTTATTTGAAGGCGAGAAAGAATTTCGGCGTGTCAGGGCTTGTCAAACGAAGAACCTCTTCTTCTCTTGCAACCAACGGTCCCCTGGTAGGGCCGCGCCATCCCTGCAAAAGGATCCCTGCAGAAGGACTGGTCCTAGATACGAAGGTTCTTATCTCGCCGGCCGCGATGGAATTCCCGATCCGATGAAGGCGAAGGACCTCCGGGCGGAGAGCAAGGTCGACGTGATCGAGCTCACGATCCGCGAGAAGGGTTCATCCCGAGACTTCACCGCGCGCTCGGGCTCCTCGGGAAAGGTCTGCGACGCAAAGGCCCTGGACGACGAGGGCCTGGAGGTCTCCGTGAGCCTGTGGAACGACGAGATCGAGCGGGTCCAGGTGAACGACCGCATCCGGATCACGAACGGCTGGGCGCGCGAGTGGCGCGGGAACCTTCAGGTCAGCGCGGGCCGTTTCGGGAAGCTCGAAGTCCTGAAGTGACCCGGGTCACAGGCCAAGGGCCGCGACGAGGACGAAGAGGACCGTCATGGGCACGACCTGCATGAGCAGGTCGTCGTCCACCTGCGGGATCTTGGGGCCTTCGACGAGGATTGCGGCCACGGTGGCCACAGCCGACACGAGGACGGCGTTGGGCGGGAGAAAGCCGTTCATCAGGATCACGGTTCCCAGGAATAGGAGGAAGTACGCCCACGCGGGAATGACGCGGGAGCGCCCGCTCTTGCGGCAGTAGGCGGAGAGGGGGTCGACCCACGCCATGCCCAGGAAGACGGGCACCACGATCCTCGGGTCTCGGATCACGAATAGGCCGAAGGCGAGGCCCAGCATGCCCTGGGCGTATGCGGAGACACGATTCCCCTCGTAGCGTCGCATGCCGAAGAGCTTGACCCCGAGGGCGATGCGCGCGATCTCCACGCATCCCGCCGTCCCGAGGAACAAGAGGGCCGCGCTCATCCGCGGGATATCGCGGCCGAGGGGGTCCGGCAGGATGTAGTAGGCGAGGAAGAGCGGCGAGGCCACATGGAACGCACGGCGGAACAGGGTTGGGCCGTCCATGGGTCCGACACCGCGCGACTCAATCGCCGAACTCGGAGCCGCGCCACTTCGCCTCTATGCCCTCGAGCAAGATATACGTTGTTCCGGCGAGGACCGCGAGGACAATCAGGATGCCCATGACCGTGAGGATCATGTCCCGGTCCAGGGTGAAGGAGAGGATCGTCAGGCAGAGGTCCGGCAACATGGACATGACCGTGAACCGGGCCAGGACCGCCGGGTCGAAGAGGAAGGAGTTCGTCCGCAGGCCCGTCAGGTACGCGGTCATCGTGACCATGTAGACCGAGGTGATCAGGGCCACGGGGATTGCGAGCCACAGGAGCCTCGTGTCGCCGTTGAGCCACGCGATCCCGACGACGAAACCGACCGTGATCCACGAGGTCATCATCAGGAACGTGAGGAGTTTCGCGCGGATGAACTGCGGGACGGACACGGGGACGGTGGCCATGTAGTCCACCGCGTCGATGTTGTTCAACCAGTTGTAGAGCATCACGCCGAAGAAGCCCACCATGACCGCGTAGAAGACGGTGTTGAAGCCCACAGGCACCTGCAACCCGTAGCGCACGAACCACGCGGTGAAGGAGAGGAACAGCAGCGGGGCCACGAACGAGAAGAACATCTTGACGAGGGTGCCGCTCCGCTTCAGGTCCACGAGCTCCTTCGCGAGGAGCGTGCCGTAGCGGGGAAAGCGGGCGAAGCGGTCCGCCATCCTCGGAAGTTCCTGGCGGGCCACCGCCGCGGGCGGCTCGTACCGGTCGGGCACGAGCGCCACGGCGCCTCCTACGAGGAGGGCTACGGTGGCCAGGTTCAGCGCGATGTAAGTGAGGGCGAGAGACAGGTTGACGGCAAAGGGCGGAAGCAGGTCGTGGGCTGCGAGCCCGGGGAGGATCCAGGAAACCGGGATGGCGTGGAACGCGCCTGCCGCGGCGAAGAGCGTGGACACCGCCGCGACGGAGACCCCGAAGCCGATTCGGGATCGCATGTACAGGGTGGACACGAAGAAGCTCAGGGACATCCCGAGGAGGAAGGAGAGGAACGCCGCGCCGAAGAGGATGCCGATGCTCGTGAGGCGGAAGTGGGTGATCGGCACGGAGAGGATCAGGCCCGCCGTGGCGGGGGCGAGGAGCAACCCCACGTAGAAGATCGCGTCCCGCACGTACATGCCCAGGAAGGTCTCCCGAAGTCGCATCGGAAGGATTCCGGGCATCGTCACGACGTAATTCCTCGTCCCGTTCTTGCGCTCCAGGTACTGCCGCCCGAGGAACCCGAAGGCGCCCACGCTCATCCCGTAGAGGAAGACGCTCAGGTGCAGGAGCAGGATCGCGTCCGCGAGGGGCGTGTAAGCGAGGAGCTTGCCGCTCGTGACCGCGATCGCGAACGCGAACACGACGATGATGAGCGGGAATGTCAAGAACATCGTCTTCCCGCTGTACGTTGCGTGGACCCGGAACTCCTCCTTCAGCATCATCCGCAGGAGCCAGGTCATGGGCGGGCCCCGACGAGGCGGAGGAAGGCGGCCTCCAGGTCCGACTCGACCCCGCGGATCTGATCCACGGTCCCCGTCGCGATGACCGCGCCGTCTCGGATCACCGCCACGTGATCGCAGAGCTTCTCGGCGATGTCCAGGAGGTGGGAGGCCATGAAGACGGTCCCACCCGAGGCGACGTAGTCCTCGAGGTGGTCGCGCAGCTTGCGTTGGTAGATCGGGTCGAGGTTGATGAAGGGCTCGTCGAGGAAGACCAACCGGGGTTCATGGATGAACGCAGCCGCGAGCATGAGCTTCTGCCGCGTCCCCTTGGACAGATCCTTGCAGAGGGTGTCCCGCTCGTCCTGCAGGTCGAAGAACTCGAGCCACTTGCCCACGCGGGCGTCGAGGCCGTCGAGCTTCCGGACGCGACCGACGAAGTAGAGGTACTCGTAGGCGCTCAGGTATGATGGCGGTGACTCGACCTCGGGCACGATCCCCACGAGGGACTTGACCTTGAGCGGCTCCTGCACCACGTCCACGCCGAGCACGCGGGCCTCGCCCGCGGTGGGGCGCAGCTGTCCCGTGAGGATGCGAAGCATCGTCGTCTTACCCGCGCCATTGGGCCCGAAGAGCCCGAAGAACTCGCCCTTCTCGATCGTCAGGTCGATGCCGCGGAGGGCCTCCACGGAACCGTAGCGCTTGAGGAGGCCATGAGCCTCGATGGCGGCCACAATCTCATCGACGCGCCCCGCGTTATATAGGATTGCGGCCTGGTTATCGCAGTGCGTATTGGACGCGCCGGGATTTCCAGGGAGGACCGCGGGCGGGGCGGTGATGATCGCCAGATTCTTCCCCTGCGGCGCGTTCGCCGTGGCCGATGGGGCTCGTCCTCTTCGTCTGCGTCGAGAACACGTTTCGTAGCGTGCTGTCCGAGGCCCTGTTCAACGCGATGGCACCGGGCGACTGGCGCGCGGAGAGCGTTGGCGTGCAAGCCGCCGAGACGGTCAATCCGGTCGTCCTGGTCCTTCTGGAAGAGATTGGCATCGCGCTGGGTCCAAAGGTGCCGCGCCAGGTGACACCGGACCTTGTCGCACGGGCGTCGAGAGTCGTCACCTTCGGTTGCTTGGACCGATGTCCCCCCGGGATTGCGGGGAAGAACGACGACTGGCCCGTGCCCGGAGCCACGGGCAAGACGATGGAACAGCTGCGGGCCATCCGCGACGACCTCCGTCGGCGCGTCGTTGCGCTCGTCGCGGACCTCGAAGGCGAGCACTCACACGGCACCTCGCGTTGAGGAAACGTTGAAATGGTCCCCCTGTCTGCGGGAGGACCGTGCGCCCACTCCTCCTCACTCATTGCGGAGCCGGCTCGGACTCGTCTGTGCGGGATGCCGCGGAAGTGGCGGGAAACAAGGGTTTCGAGATCCTCAAGCGCGGAAAAAGGGCCCTCGACGCCGTGGTCGAGGCGATCGTGGTGATGGAGGACGATCCCCGCCTCAATGCAGGCACGGGCTCGCGGATGCGGGTCGACGGCCGGATCCAGATGGACGCAGCGCTCATGGACTGGGACCTCGAAGCCGGCGCCGTGGCCGCAATCGAGTCCGTGAAGAATCCCATCCGCGTCGCGCGAGATGTGCTTGCGACGCCGCACATACTCCTCGTCGGCCCGGACGCCACCGCCTTCGCGCGTTCGAAGGGCCATGTGTCGTACGACCCCGCGACGCCGGAATCCCGCAAGAAACTTGCGGAATCTCTGGAGCGGATTCGTGAGGGGCGTCTCCCGCGGTACGCGCGGAAGTGGAAGGGGATCGACCTCCACGGGACCGTGGGCGCGGTCGCGCGGGACCGGCGGGGTCGCTTCGCCGCGGGCACCTCGACGGGCGGCACTTCCTTCATGATGCCCGGACGGGTCGGTGACTCGCCCATCATCGGGGCCGGCCTCTATGCAGGTCCGCACGGGGCGGTCTCGGCGACGGGCATCGGCGAAGAGATCATGAAGCGCGTCCTCTCGAAACATGTCTACGACCTCATGACCGCGGGCCATTCGCCTCAGAGGGTCGCGGAGCGAGGGCTCGCGCTGTTCCCCCGAGACGTGTCCATCGGCGTCATATGCGTGAGCGAAAAAGGATGGGGCGAGGCCTGCGACGCCCGCATGGCCTACCATGCGTCGTCGACGCGGCGAACACTTTAAAGCAATACGCGCTATCATGGACCATGGCACACCGTGCAGGGGAGGGGCCACACACCATGACTCGTCGGAGCGCGCTCACGAGCAAGATCGAGGCGGAAATCAGACTCCTCCAGCGCCACGTCGCCATGCTCAAGGCCATCATGGAGAACCAGCCCATCGGGATCATCCGCCTCTCTGAGCTGCTGAACTTCCCGCAGCACAAGGTGCGGTACTCCCTGCGCATCCTGGAGCAGGAGGGACTGATCAAACCCTCCCCGGAGGGCGCGGTGACCACGGACAGACTCGAGGAGTTCCTCGACTACCTCAAGGGTGTGCTCGACTCGATGTCCACGACCGTCGTCGAGCTGCGGAAGACCCTCGAGTGAGCTCACGTGAATCCGCGGAACAAACTATTTGAGGAACCCTCCGGTATGGCCGGCCGGGCCGTCGTAGCTCAGTCCGGTAGAGCCCCCGACTGTTAATCGGGTGGTCTGCGGTTCGAATCCGCACGACGGCGTCCTTTCCCGTTTTTCTCCATAGGGACGAAAATCAATCAGAGCGGAATTGGCCCATCCGCTCCCACGCCATCTCGAGCTCGCGGAACGCGGCCTCGCCGCGAATCCTCGCGTAGTAGGCCTCGGTCGTTTTCGTCGAGGCGTGGCGGAGCGCGCGCGAGACCGCCTCGATGGGGTGGGTGAAGAAGAAGTCGACCATCGAGGGCA
>JBBSVS010000219.1:0-3058 GCA_038046665.1 Thermoplasmatota archaeon | reverse complement strand
AGAAGAGCGTGACGTTCCACGGCTTCGCCCTCAACGTGGACACCGACCTCTCCTACTTCCTCAAGATCCGCCCGTGCGGGCACGCGGGCACGATCATGACCTCGATGGAGAAACAGCTCGGCAGGAAGATTGACCTGGAGGATGTCAAGGCCTCCGTGATCGTGCACTTCCAGGACGTGTTCGGCGTGACGCTGCAGAGGGTCAGCCTGGCCGAGCTGCTTCCGGAAGGGCCGCCGCCTCGCGCTGGCCCTTGAAGGCCTTGAGCTGGCGGATCATCTCCGGGATGATCTGGAACAGGTCGCCGACGATACCGTAGTCGGCAATCTCGAAGATCGGTGCCTTCGGTTCGATGTTGATCGCGACGATCTTCGCAGATTCCTGCATGCCCGCGAGGTGCTGCACCGCGCCGCTGATCCCGATCGCGAGGTAGAGCTCCGGCCGCACGGTCTTCCCGGTCTGTCCGACCTGGAGGGCCTTGGGCACCCAGCCGCTGTCCACGGGCTTCCTCGATGACGCCACGGCCCCTCCCAGGAGGGACGCCAGCTCCTCGAGCATCGCGAAGTTCTTCGGGTCCGCCATGCCGAAACCGCCCGCCACGAGGATCTTCGCGTCGTCGATCTTCCTCGTCTCGTGGGTGATGGTCGGCCTGAAGCCCACGACCTTCGTGTCCATGTCCGCATCGGTGATATCCACAGTCTCCCGGACGATCTCTCCCGCGGGAATGGGATCTCGGGGCGGCGGCAGGAAGACGTTCAGTCGAGCGGAGGCCATCTGGGGCCGGTGCTTCTCGCAGTGGATGTGGGCCAGGCTCTTCCCGCCGAAGGCGGGGCGGATCATGTCGAGAAACCCTTCCTCAGTCACGTCGAAGCGAACGCAGTCCGCCGCCAGGCCGGTGTCGATCGCCGCATGGAGCCGGCCGCCCAGGTCCCGACCGTTCTTCGTGGCCCCGAAGAGGATGATCTCCGGGTTGTACTTCCAGCGCAGGGTGGCCATGACCTTCGTGTACGGGCGGGAGGTGTAGGTCTCCAGGCGCGGGTTCTCTACGAGGTAGACGCAGTCGACGCCGTACTCGAGCGCCTCGTGGGCGAGGGGCTCGACCTTCCAGCCCGGCAGGACGCCGCAGAGTCGCGCGCGTCGCTTGTCCGCGATGCGCCGCGCTTCGCCGATGAGTTGGATGCTGACGTCCCGCAGGGCGCCGTTCCGGGCCTCCAGGAAGACCCAGACGTCCTTGTGCGCCTCCATGGGCGGCGGCGTGGGGTGCGCCTCGCTCACGGGACCACCTTGTCCTTGCGGAGGGCGTCGAGAAGGAGCGAGACCGCGATCACTGGCTCCTCCTGGAAGATCTTGCCGCCGCGGGCGGGCAGCTGGACCGTGTCCACCTTCGCGACGATCGTGGGGGAACCGCGCAGGCCGATTTGCGAGGGCTCGAGGCCGATGTCCGCCGCGCTCCAGTGCACGATGAGCCCGCCGCGCTTGACGCGGATCTTGCCCGTGAGGGTGGGCTGGCGGGGCTTGTTGCAGCCGAAGTCCACGGTGACCAGGCAGGGCAGCGGCGCCTCCCAGATCTCCGCGCCGTCCTCGATCATCCGCGTCCCGAGGACCTTCCCGTCTATGATCTCGACCTCGGAGCAGTACGTGATCTGCGGGATGTCCATGTGGCCCGCGATCCCCGGGCCGACGTGGCCCGTCGAGGCGTCCGTGGTCTCCTCGCCGCACAGGATGAGGTCCACGTCACCGATCTTGTGAATCGCGTGCTCGAGGGTCAGCGCGGTCGGGACCGTATCGGAACCGCCCAGGTTGCGGTCCGTGACGAGGACCGCGCGGTCCGCGCCCATCGCGATCGCGCGCTCGAGGCTCTCGTCGAAGGAGGTCGGGCCCATGGAGAGGACGACGATCTCCCCGCCGTGCTTCTCCCGCAGGCGCAGCGCGAGCTCGAGGGCGTTCTGGTCCGGCGGGTTGATCTCGCTCGGCACCCCGACCCGCTTCAGGGTCTTCGTCACGGGGTCCACGGAGAGCTCCTGGGCCTTCGGGACCTGCTTGATGCAGACGACAATCCGGAATCCGCGCTTCGGGGCGGCGTCGGTCACATCGATCGGGCCCCCCGAACGAGGTCCATGAGGAGCTTGAGCTTGGAGACACCGGAGGCGTTCGCCTCGTCGAGGACGATGTCCATGAGCCGCTCCCGCGCGGTCCCGTCCACGCGATACACGCGCTCCGCGAGCTCGATGAGCAGGCGCGGATACACGTCGAAGAGGCGCTCGTTCTTCAGGTAGAGGGGCGCGCGGGAGGACGCCTCCAAATCCTGGAGAACGTTTCGCGTCCGGAGGGCGCGCTCGTACGCCGCGAGATTCGCCGCGGTCATTCCCCCGGCCTTGCGCGCCGCGTCCGCCGCCTCGCCGACCGCGATCCCGGAGGCCATGGCCAGGTCGACGCCCCGGAAGGTGTAGCCGTTGTTGATCAGGAAGCCCGCGCTGTCCCCCGCCACGACCACGCCATCGCCATACAGCCGGGGCATCATGTTCATACCCAGTTCGGGCACCAGGTGGGCGCTGTATTCCACGAGCTTCCCGCCCTTCAGGAGCTTCTGGATCGCAGGGTGCATGCGGAACTTCGTCTGGACATCCTGGACTTCGATTTTCTTGCGCGCGAGGTCCTCGGAGGAGACCACGAGGCCCAGGGAGACGGACGCCCTGTTCGTGTAGAGGAAGCCGCCCCCTCGGAGGCCGAGGGACGCGTAGCCCGCGTAGACGATGGCGGCGCCCTCCTTGTCCCCGAGGCCGAAACGGTCCTGGAGCTCCCTCTCCGGCAGCTCGATCGTCTCCTTGACGCCCACGCTGACCTCGCGCGGCTCCAGATCGGGCTTGAGGCCCGCCTTGCGCACGAGGGTGGACGTCGCGCCCTCCGCGATGACGACCAGGTCGGCGGCCACGCGGTCGTCCGGGGCGACGAAGACGCCTTTCACCCGCCCGTCCTCCTGCCACAGGTCGTCGACGCGGATGCCCGTGACGAGCATAGCGCCCGCTTCCTCCGCCTTCTTCGCGAGCCACGCGTCGAACTT
>JBBSVS010000218.1:4887-10307 GCA_038046665.1 Thermoplasmatota archaeon | reverse complement strand
CGTCGTCGGCGTGGGCGATCCGTACGCGCAGACCGTGCAGGTCATCCGCAACGTCGAGAAGGCGCTGAAGTCCGCAGGGGCGAGCCTCAAGGACGTCGTGCGCACGCGGACCTTCGTCACGGACATCGACGACTGGGAGAAGGTCGGCCGGGCCCATGGGGAGTTCTTCCGGTACATCCGGCCCGGCGCTACGATGGTCGAGGTGCAACGTCTCCTCGACCCGCGCATGCTCGTCGAGATGGAAGTGGACGCCGTGATCGCGGATGCATCGCTCCAGTAGTCGGCTTGGTCAGTTTTCCGCCCGGACAAGGAGTTGAAAGGACATGACGTTTAAGGCCCCTCCCCTGCTAAGGGACGCGCCATGGGTGAGGGAGATCTCCAGGAGGACGTCCGGGAACTCCGGAAGCAGGTGGAGGCCCTCCGGGAAGCGCTGTCCCAGGTCGCCCGGCCCTACTCCGAACTGGCGGGCTACGTCGAGCAGCTGCAGGAGCTCACGCGGGGGTACTTCCGAATCCTGGACCTCTACGCCCGCCACGGCTCCCTTTCGCCGGACCTCGTGATCCCCGGCCTCAAGGACGACATCTCGCGGCACATCGTCTCCGTGCTCGTGGACCGGGGGGATCGGAACATCTCCCAGATCACGGAAGCGGTCAAGGGGAAGCGGGGCACCGCCTCGCGCCGCATCGTGCGGGAACGGCTCGAGGAGCTGGAGCGACAGGGCGTGGTCGTCTCGTCCCCGGCCCCCCGCGGTCGGACCTTCCGCGTCTCCGACGAGGTGGTCTCCAGGTGGTCAGAAGTGCTCGGTTTGTCCAAATACCGGGGCCAGAGTGGGCAGGGGCAAGGAGAACGAGGTGGACGACATGCCTGAAGGAGAGCACGACTTCAAGCCGCAAGATCTGAAGGAAATCATGAACGTGATCTCGGAGAAGATCCCCGCCCTGCTGACCAGTCTGACGGACACCATCTACGGAAAGGACGCGTCCTCGAAGTTCGGGACGGCGGTGGCGAACTTCTACAAGACCCTGAAGGACAGCGGCATGACGGACGAGCAGGCCTTCAAGCTCACGGAGCAGTACATGTCCTCCCTGAACCTCGGCGGCATGATCTCAAAGGCCTTCAGCCACCGGGGCGATCGCGAGGAGTGAGGGCGGTGGCCCAGGACCGGGACCGCCTTCCGGTGGTTCTGATGGCGACCGTCCCCGTGCTGAGCGTGCGCGTCGCCGTGGGCTTCCTGCGATTCCAGGCGAGGCGGAAGAAGGGCGTGCGAAGGTTTCGGCGCGTCCTGATCGATGGCGGCATGTCTCCGTCGCAGGCTGCGCGCCTGGCCCAGACGTATCACGAGGCAGGCTCCCTCCGCGAGATCCTCCGAGGGACCATCCCCGGGGTTGCAAGGTAACCTTATCCGGTTCCTCGGCGTCCCGTCGCAGGCCATGTTTGCCCCACGGACGAAAGCGGAGAAGGACTCCTTCGAACTCTGGAAACGGCTGCAGCCCGACGACGCCTACGTGGGCGGGATCGAGGAGTGCGCGGGCGCGTTCTTCGTCCCCACCGAGGCGAACGTGACGCGCGCCCTCCGCCAAGTCGATGCCATCGCGAAGACCACGAAGGACGTCACGATCCGCAAGTTCCTCGCGTCCCTGAAGACCCGCCTGACCCTCCCGGAGCCGTCCCACATGCCCGAAGCCATGGTGGCGTCCTTCTTCGGCTACATGATCAAGGAGGGCGTGGTCCCGGACCACATGCGCGCCCTCGCGACCGCCGGGAGAAAGGCCCTCGACGCGGAACGCAAGCGCCACGCGGGGAAGCGGTGGCCCGTCGGGATGAGAGCCCTCGTCCAGCTCGCGGCCTCGGGCCTCTCCCAGATCGTGGACATCGTCGAGAAGGAGCTCCGCGACGGGCAGGCCCTCGCGGCCGTGCGAGGTCTCCGCAAGGCGATCGACCGCTACCGCAATGCCTTCGACCTCCCCGGCTTCCAACCGGACGGGACCTTCCCGGAGATCTTCGCGTTCTTTCAGGAGAACGGGTGCGACCTCGGGCGGGCGCGGAACTACGCGCGGGCCCTACGAGATCTCTGGGACTACCGCGAGACACCGGTCCAGGTCGAGGCCGCCGGGCTGAGAATGCTGCGGCGGGAACTTCCGCGATTCAAAGCGGTCGTGGGAGGCTTGGCGAAGGAGCTCGGATGCGAGCCCACCGCGGAGGCCGTGTGGGCGAAGATGAAGGAAACGAGCGGGCTCAAGCCGCAGCAAATCCTCGCCTTCCTCAACGGGGTGCGGGACCGCGCCGCCGCGGTGGCGGACAAACATGTGGTCGCGATCAACCCCCACTACACGACACTCGTCGTGGAGACGCCACCCTATCTGGCGAGCACCACCCCTTCCGGGGCGGCGTACAGCGTCGACAGCCTGACGGACCATTCGAAGGAGGTCTTCCTCGCGACGACGGACGAGCGGAGCAACCGCCGGCCCACGGCGGGGGAGCTCCTGAACCTCCTCGTCCACGAGGAGTACGGACACTGCGTGCACGGGTCGAACTCGTACCATGCCTTCGCCGGCACGCCTTCCCTCGTGGACATCCTGAACTCCTCCTTCGTCTGCGTGTCCGAGGGGATCGCCTTCCAACGGGAGCTCGAGTTCCTCCCCGTGCTCCAGGAGATCGCGGCCGGGAAACTGCGCGGGCCGGAGGAGGAGGGCTTCGCCGAAGCTCTCCGGGCGTGGGGCGGCATCGAGGCCATCGCGAAGGACTATGAGTTCCAGACCGTCGCATGGCGGATGACCCGGTTCCTCCGCGTCATCGGGGACGCTCGGATCAATTCGGGAAAACAGGACCTGGTCAAGTTCATCGAATGGGCGCACAGGGCGACAGGGCTCGACCGGGCCACGATCTACTACAACGTCTTCCCCGCCCACCAGATCCTCGGGCCCGGCTACGCGTCGACGTACGCGATGATCGGCGAGCGCATCCGTGAGATACAGGGAAGAGCGCTGCGCCGAGGCCAGCGCCTCCGAGAATTCAACGCGTACGCGTCCTCCATCGGCTGGCCGCCGAAGTCTGTCTTCGAGGAACGGTTGGAGACGTGGGTCAAAGCCGACTGAATTCGGCTAGAGCTTCCCCGTCCGCAAGATCTCGGCGACCTTCTCACCGCGACGCGGTTGGCTCGCGCGGCCCATCCCGGGAAAATCGATGGTCTTGAGTTCGAGCCCGGATAGGGCTTCGGAGTATCCCGCCACCGCCTCGCGATACTCAAGGGAGAGCAGATCCACGACAAGCCTGGGGCGCTCCCGGCCCAAGAACGCCGCCAGGATCTCCGGGAGCCCATGGTCGTGCCACCACCGGTTGAGTTTTCCGAGGGGCGGCAGGGGTTCCGCCATGGAGCACTCGTAGTAAGCGACAGGATCTCGTGAGCCCACGAGGCCGTACAGTCCGGATACGATGAGCACGTCCACGCCCGCCGCGCGGCTCTCCCACGCTTCCTGCGGGATGTGGCGATACATGTTGCCCTGGTACCGCAGGTAGGCGGGCATGACCTTCTCGGGGTCCACGACGGTGTCCGCGGCCGTTTCCCGCATCTCCTGCCGCAATGAGCGAAGGCGCCGGGCCGATTCGGGCGGGAGAGCGAGCTCGAACGGTGAGGCCGCGGCGGGGATCGTCACGGCACCCTTCTGCTTCCGTGTGCTCTCGGGAATCAGGACGATCGTCTCGAGACGGGGCATAATCTGGGCCATGCCGCGCCGCGGGAAAGTCCTTTTCGTGGCCAGCCCGCGGTAGGGCTCCGGACGGCACCACGGGGAAGTGGCTAGGGATTTCTGCGCCCAATTTAGATGGTCCGAACTTTAAAATACCTAGCCTTCCGGAATCGGGCGTAGGTTATTATGGCCTATGCCCCTAGTCATCGATGGGAACGATATGGTCCACCTTCGTGACGACGGAGTCTTCGATGCGCCAATCGACAAAATCTGGAAGTACCTGAACGACGAGCGACCCGGGGTCCACAACCACCAGTCAATCACGGGAACAAAAACGGTCGAGCAGAAGGGGAACTCGGTCGTCCAGGAAATGGAAATGCGTAACCCGGACGGGAAGACGACCCGAATGGAGACCGGGAGGACCGTCATGAACCCGCCTAGCGGGTTCGAGATGGAATCTATCTCCGGGATCTCGAAGGGCACCCGATACTCGCACCGGTACACGCCCCTGGGCAGCAAGACTCGTGTGGAGGTCGAGGGGGACTTCAAGATGGAGGGGATGGACGAGGCCACCACGAAGAACGCGGCCCTGGGCTACTTCGCGGAGGTCTTCGACGAGGACAACGCCTCCCTGCGGAAGTACGAGTAGGCCCGCCTCGCCATCGACATGGTATACGGCAAAAGGGAAGGCCGCCACGGGTCTAGCTCGATCAATGGCGGCTCCCTTCCACTCCCTTGAGTACCTGTACCTGGGTACCGCGGACTTCGAGAGGGACCTCGCCTACTACCGCGATGTCCTCGGGTATCCCCTCGTGTGGAACCACGAGGGGATGGGCGCCCGTGTGGCCGCCTTCAGCCTGGGGAAGGGGCCGTTCCTGCTCCTTGCGGACCATCGGCTCGCGCCGAGCTGCATGCCCCTCTACGTGGTCGAGGATCTAAAGGCCACAGCGAAGGCGCTGTGGAAGCGGGGCTGGAAGCCTGGAGGGAGACCCTTTGAGATCCCCAATGGCCCTTGTTACGTCTTCGACGACCCGAGCGGGAACCGCTTCGGTTTCTTCGAAAATGTTCGCCCGAAGCCGTTCGAGTGAACTCACGAACGCTCGTCCTTGAGGCGCTTCAGGAAGACGAGCATCTCCTTCATGGTCTGGACGTCGTGGGTCCGTTCCGCGACAACGACTCCTTGGCCGAGGACGTCCGCGGCCTCGTGCCGCCGCCCGGCCTCCCGCAGGGACTTGCCCAGCTCCCGGTATGCGGCGGTATAGTCCGGAATGATGCGGATGGCCCGCTCGAACGCGTCAATCGCGTCCAGGTGCCGCCGGAGCTTGGCGTATTCCATGCCGAGGAGGTAGTACCCAAGGGGATCGTCCGGTTCCTCGCGGATGGAATCCTTCAGGACGCGGATTTTCTCCTCGGGGGTCGACATGGGCGGTCGAACCGGAATAGAGTCCCTGGCCCATGAATCCTCTGACCTTTCCTGGTTCCGCCGGGAAAATCCTGATAGTCTCTGCGGGACTTAGGGCGACCATCACCGACATCGAATTCAGTGTCAAGCTCGAAGCCATGGGGCCGAAAGGCACGTGGGTCTTCCTCTACTTCCCCGAAGAAGCGGATGCGATGCTCGGCTCGAAGGGACGGGTGCCCGTGACGGGCACAATCAACGGGTTCCCCTTCCGCAGCTCGGCCTTTCCCACGGGGGACGGCACGCACCAGATTGCCGTGAACAAGGCGATGCAG
>JBBSVS010000218.1:0-4787 GCA_038046665.1 Thermoplasmatota archaeon | reverse complement strand
GTCAAGCGGATCTCCGCGGGCCAAGGCGCCTTCGACCGCTGACGGAGAAAGCGGGGAACCTCATTATACCGCCCGCATCTGCCCCCCAATCGGGGAGCCCCTGAGGGCCTTCGAGGGTGGACTCACCGCTTCTTCGCGGCGAGCTCGTTGAGGGCCCGCAGCAGCGTGGACGCGTCTGCCTTTGTGTTGTAATGGACGAAGGTCGCCCGCATCGCCGTTTCGATCCCATAGATCGCGGGCACACAGGAGAAATAGTCCTCCGCGCCCACCGCGAGGCCGTACCGTTCGTACAGGATGCGGGAGAGCGGCTGATCCTCATATCCGGCAAGTTTGAAGGAGAAGGTGGGATCGCGGCCGATGCCCTTCGGCACCTCCTTGGGCCCGTAGAGGGTCAGCCCCGGAATGTCCAATAGTCCGAGCCACTTCCCATCGCCCTCCAGGAGGAGACGAGAGATCCCGGCCTCGTAGGCCTCGACGGCCTCCATGGCCTTCCGCACGCGGGCGAGGCGCGGAGACCCCGGTTTCGCCGGCGTCTTCGCGGTCGGAGCGCCGAGCCACGAGAGGTAGTCCACGACGCCCGCGATCGCCGCGAGCATGGCCTGGTCCCGCGTTCCCCATTCCCACCGCTCCGGTCCGTGGTTGGGCGCGGGATCGACCTTGTAGGGCGTCAGGGACTCGATGAGCTCCGGCCTGAGATACAAGAAGCTCCCGTGCCGGGAGAAGAGCTTGTACCCGCTGAACACGAGGGCATCCGCACCGATATCCTGCACGTCCGTGGGACGATGGCACACGTCGTGGACCGCATCCACGACGAAGAGCGCGCCCGCGTCGTGGGCGATCGTGCCGAGCTCTTCCAGATCGGAGTGGGTCCCGAGGAAGTTCGACGCGGCGGTGACGGTGACGACCTTCGTGTGCTGATCCACAAGATCGGAGAAGAGCTGCAGGTCCAGGTACCCGGTGTCCAGGTTGAAGTCGGCGTAGCGGACTTCGCGGGCCCTGCGCGTCTTCACGAGTTCCGCCCACGGGCCCACGTTCGCGTGGTGCTCGTACGCCGTGGTCACGATCTTCTCGTTCCCGGTGAGTGTGCGTCCGATCGCGTAGCTCAGGTGGAAGAGGAGGCTCGTAGCCGACTCGCCCGAGATGATCGCCTGGGACGTCCCGGCGTGCAGGAAATCCGCGACGGCCTGGCGGCCCTCCACGATCGTGGCCTCCGCGCCCTTGGACTCCGGGAACGGGTTGCCCGTGTTCGCGCTCCACGCGATCCGCGCGCGAGCCTCCCGGTCCGCCGCGCGGCGGTTTACCAGCGTACCTGCGCCGTTGTCGAGGAAGACGCGAGCGTGGCCGGTCGCGTCCTTGGCCAGCATGGGGAACTCCCGACGAATCCGCGGAAGGAGCTTGGCATCAATCGTCATCTATGCGGGGAACGCGCGGGGGTTGATAACTGTTGAGCGAAGCGCCCGGGACGGCCCGCGCAGGAGGGCGATAAGGTGGCCGGCCATTCCCGCCGTCGGTGCCGTGAGACCCGCGCAAAGCCTTCGTCGAATGCGTGAAGGCCATCGACCCAATTCTCAAACGAGGGGACCTCCGCGCGTTTTGGCCCGCCCTTCGCACCACGGTGAAAGCGGACATCGAGGGCGGCGCCCCGGACCGGGGTGGCCCCGGTCCGCGAGACGACGGTCCCCGCGCCCGGGGAGCGCGCAAGGCCGCGGACGTCGTGACTCGAGCTCACGCGGAAGCGCCGTGCCGCGGCCCGCCTCGATCGGACCCGTGGACCGCCGCGGACCTCAGTCCCCGCCATGGAGAGGCGGTTCCTGGTTCCACTCCCGGAGCTCGGCTTTGTGGCGGCACTCCGGGTGCATGTAGACCACGTCGCGGCCGCGGTGGACCGGGACCAGCTCCCCGGAGCCATACGGGACGATCTTGCGGCATTCCGCGCACCGGATCCAGGAAATGGGATAATCAAGCTTGGCGGGCGCGGCGGTCAAGCACGTTCCCTCCGGCCCCGCGGGCGGACGCTGGGGCGGAGCGGGATGACGCGGCGGGATGATAAAGGCTGTGCGAGATTTCCCGGGGAGGCGGCCCCGAGATGGCAGGATCCGAGTCTCCGCGACGGGCCTCACTTCTCCCGCCAGCGGTACAGGCGCAGCGCAAGCAGGATTCCAACCACGGCCGAGATCAGAAGGAGCGCCGCGTCGAGGGCCATCTCTCCGGGAGCGGACTCCCGCAGGCCCAAGGCATCCTGGACCAGGAGGGCCGCGTAGGTCGCTGGGAGAAGGCGCGCGACCCCCTGCCACACGGGCGGGAGGATCTCGAGCGGATAGTACAGGGGCGAGATGATCCCGAGAGTCGTGAAGATGAGGTTTCCCACGGGCCAGACTTCCCGCGGGCTCTCCAGGCGGCTCGAGACCGCCAGTCCTATCGCGGAGAAGGTGACCCAGATGACCAGGATCGCCGCGATCAAGACGAGCCAACCGAACAGCGTCACGGGCGTGACGAGGGCCAGGATGACCGCGAGGATGGCCAAGGCCGGCGCGGCGGGGATGAGGTTCGAGAAGGCGATCCCGAAGAGGTAACGGACCTTCCCCATGGGGGAAGCCACGAAGAGATCCTGGAGACGCTGCTCGATCCTCCAATACGCGCTGTCCGAGAGACACCAGCTCCCGATGTTCTGGGTCGTGAATAGCATCGCGCCCGCGACCTCAAGCGGGAAGTACTCGGGCGGCGAGATGCGCCACAGGAAGTAGAGGAACATGAAGGGCAGGAGGATGGGCACGATCGTGGCCACAGGGTTCCGGGAGACCCAGCGCCAGCCCACGAGGGCGAAGGCGGGGAGCACGCGGCCCTCCCGCGGCTCCTGGTCCAGCCGCTTCTCGACCGCCTCGGGCATCTACGCCTCCCGGGCCGTGCGGCGGGCCCAGTAAATCCCGAAGAAGAACAGCGCGATGGCCTCGACGGCGAGGGAACCGCCTGCGAGGAGGATGTCCCCGCTCGTGAGGACCTCGAAGCCCGCGGCCCCGTTCACGAGGGCCGTCGCGGAGCTCGTCGGGAGGACGAGGGCGAGCCACCGCCAACCCGCGGGCACGAGGCCGAGCGGGTAGAAGACGGGCGGGACGATCCCGAGCAAGTTGGTGATTAGGCTCGAGTAGGGCCAGATCGTCTTCATGTCCTTGAACAGGGTCGAGATGAAGTAGCCCAGGGTTGCAGACACCGACCAGACCGCGAGCATGCACGCGATGAGGACGCCCCAGGTCCGCAGGTCGAAGGGCGCGACGAGGACCGTGATCACCGCGATCACGAGGATGGGCGGGAGGTACGCGAGGAAGATTCCGCTCGACATCCCCAGGAAGTAGGCTTCCGGGCTCATCGGGCTGGCGTGGTACAGCTCGTTGAGCTTGTGGTCGATGCGCACGTAGGCCGCCTCGTTGAGCACGCGCTGACCGATCAGGAACACGGAGTACACGAGGGCGCCCACGAGGGCGATGGCCAGGAGGGCGGGCGCGAGGACCCAGACGAAGATGAGCAGGACCGCCTGGACAATCGTCCCCGTGAGGATCGCGAGCCACTCGTGGAACTGTACGCGGACCTCTGTCGCGCAGAAGACGCCGGCGCCGGCCCACTTGAGTCCAAAGGCCATGCCCTCACTCCTCCTCGATGGACCGTCCGACGACCCGCAGGAAGGCCTCCTCCAGGGTCACCGGGCCCACCGTGGCGGAGACCTTCTCCCGCATCGCCAGGGCCATGATCTCGTTGATCCGCTCCGGGCCCGTGATCACATGGAGGGATTCACCCTCCCGCACGCACGTGCCGAAGGAGGCGAACTCACCCGAGAGCTTCCCGCCGTCCGTGATGGACACGCGCATCGTGCCGCCCACCTGGCGCTTGAGCTCCTCTGCGGTGCCGGCCACGAGAACCCGTCCTTCTTCGATGATGTACAGACGCTGGGAGAGCGCCTCGGCCTCGTCCAGGTAGTGCGTGGTCAGGAGGATTGTCGAGCCCGCGCGAGTGAGCCTTCGGAGGGACCCCCAGACGCTTCGTCTCGCGAAGGGGTCCATCCCGATCGTGGGCTCGTCTAGGAAGAGCAAAGGCGCTTCCGTCGCGATGACCGTGGCGACCATGACTCGCTGCTTCTGGCCGCCGGATAGGGTGATGCAGAGGCGGTTCGCGACCTCGTTCAGGTCCATCTGCTCCAGCGATTGCTCCGTTCGGGACTTCGCCGTCTCCCGGTCGACCCCGCGCGCCCGAAGGTACGCGTAGATCTGCTCCCGCGGGGTGAGGTGGAAGAAGGGCTTCCCCTCCTGGGGCACGACCGCGATGAACGGGCGGACCAGCTCCGGGCTGCGGCTCACGTCCAGGCCGAAGACCTCCACGGCCCCGGACGTCGGCGCGAGGAGGGTGGACGCGATCCGGAGGAAGGTCGTCTTGCCCGCCCCGTTCCGGCCGAGGAGCGCGACGCGCTCTCCCTTCGCGAGGGCCAGGGACACGCCTCGAAGGGCCTCGACGGCGGGCCCTCTGCGGGAGTGATAGGTCTTCCGTACGTCCTCGGCCCGGAGGGCGGGCTCGGTCACGAACCAGCGCAAACGGGGAGGGCGTATATAACTCGCGCTCGCCTACGCGAACGCAAGCCGCGGCCGGGATGTCCCGCTCAAGACTCCTGGTCTTGTTTCGTCGCCAGACGCACCAAACCACATCCTGCGGGCCCCCTCCCTCGGTCGCTCACAGGCTCCTCGGGCTATCACCCGCCGCGCCGGAGCAGCACCACGTACGCGAGCACGAAGGTCCCGGCCCCG
>JBBSVS010000217.1:0-1928 GCA_038046665.1 Thermoplasmatota archaeon | reverse complement strand
CCTCGTACAGTCGCCGGTAGTCGTGCGCATAGAAGTGCGCGTACCACGCCGCCGACCCGAGGCGGTCCCACTCATCGAGATAGCGGTCGTGGGCCGCCCGGACGCGTTTCGCGAGAGGGCTGAGCGAGCACGTGTTCAGGTACGTCTTCGTCTCGAAGATTGGGAACTCATCCCGCCACGCGGCCCAGTCCATTTCGCCCGAAGGGATGGCAGAAGCCGCCTAATAGCTTCGGTCTCCGTCCGATTCACCGCGACGACGTTCGGCGGGCGGGTACATCTTTGTGAGGTCTCGCACATCGATGATGTTCTTCACAGTCCCGATCTTTTGCGGGGCACGAAAACCCTCCGCTTAGACCTTCGGCTCGCGGAGCGCACGCTCATGAACGAGCGCGGCTTGCTCGTCCCCAGGATTCGCAGCGATGAAGTACCGCACGCTCGGCCGTACAGGCTTGAAGGTCTCCGAGGTCGGTTTCGGCGCGTGGGCGATCGGCGGGAACGCGCACGGGAACTCGTACGGCCCGACGAACGACGCGACATCGATCGCGGCGGTGCAGCGCGCGGTCGAGCTCGGCTGTAACTTCTTCGACACCGCGGACGTGTACGGCTGGGGCCACAGCGAGGAGATCCTCGGTCAGGCCCTCGAAGGCCGGCGGGACGGGGTCGTCCTCGCCACGAAGGTGGGCGGGGACTTCTATCACGGCGGGGTGCGGATGAACTTCGAGCCCGGGTACATCGCCTTCGCCCTCGAGCGATCCCTCCGCCGGCTGCGCACCGAGCGCGTGGACCTCTACCAGCTCCACAATCCGCCCGCGGAGATGATGGGCGACCCCGCCACCTACGAGGCCCTGGAGACCCTGAAGGCCGAGCATCGGATCGGCCACTACGGGGTGTCGATCCACGAGCCCTTGGAGGGCTTGCTGTGCCTCGAGTCGGGGAAGCCGGAGACCCTGCAGGTGCCCTTCAGCCTCTTCCGCCAGGAATGGATCGAGGAGCTCTTCACCGAGGCGCGCAAGGCGAACGTCGGGATCATCGCCCGGGAGCCCCTGGGCAACGGCTTCCTGACAGGGAAGATCCCGCCGGACGCCCGGTTCCCGCCCGGCGACATCCGCCATCACTGGCCAGTCTCGATGATCCAGGGACGGAGCCGGGTCGCGGACCGCCTGTCCTTCCTTGCGAACGGGGATCGCACCCTGGCCCAGGCGGCCCTCCGCTTCGTCCTCGCCTTCCCCGACGTGGCCGTCACGATCCCGGGGATCAAGACGCCCGCCCAGGCGGAGGAGGACCTCGGCGCATCGGAGGCCGCGCCCCTCGCAGAGGACGAGGTGCAGAAGATCCGCGACCTGTACGCGCGGGACTTCGGCCTCTGAACGCCCGTGAAACCTTTTAGGCGAACCGCCGCGTAGCCGTAGGAGGAACGGTCCCGGAGATGTGGTCTCAGGAGGATCTGCTGTCGAGCCTCAGGGCCCTGGGGCTCCTCCGAAGTCCCGATCTTGAGCGCGCCCTGCGCTCCGTGCGGCAGGAACCGTTCCTGCCGGAGCCGTTCGCGTCCCTCGCCTACGCGGACATGCCGCTGCCCACGCTGATGGAGTTGCACGGGCCCACGATCCCGTCCCCGCGCTGCCTGGTGTCCGCCCTCGGACTCCTCGAGCCCACGCGGGAGACGCGGACCCTCGTCGTCGGCGCGCGGGGAGGATATCCCGTCGCCCTCCTCGCGGCGATCGCGCCGACTCCGGTTCCTTCGATTGTGGCGTGGGTTGGATAGGCGATTCCGAAGCGGAAGATCCACTCCTGCGGAGCTGGCAGATCGGAGAAGCTGACGACGTTATTCCAGACAACGGTCGGCGGAGCGTCGATCTCGATCGACGTCGTCACCTTCAGAATCGAGGGAGCGGGGCCGGCCACCGACTCCATGGCGGTTAGAAGAGGGA
>JBBSVS010000216.1:1266-4316 GCA_038046665.1 Thermoplasmatota archaeon | reverse complement strand
CGCCGCCGGCTTGGCGGTGGCCGCCGAAGCGCACGAAGACGTCGGCCAGACTGCCCAGCGCGTCCAGCAGATGGACCCCCGGGATCGAGCGGCCGGACCCCTGCGCCAGGCCCGTATTCTCGTCGCGACCCAGAGCAACGCGAGGTCGGTCCAGGAAATCTCCGACCGCTACGACATCCCGATCGCGGCGTGTTACCGCAAGATCCACGAGCTCGAGTCCGCGGGCTTCCTCAAGGTCGCGGAGATCGTGACGACGCCCAAGGGCAAGACGATGAAGCTATACCGCTCGTTGCTCAAGTCCGCCCACCTCGTGTACGAGGACGGCATCTTCAAGGTCAAGTTCGACTTCGACATCGAGAAGGACATCAACGGGAAATGGATCGAGCTCAACTCCGCGAACGACGTGTGAGCTCGCGCGCCCGCGCGGGCGTTTTCCGCGCGCGGTGATAATCAAAGGACCGAACAGGTTCCTTGTCTGATAATCACAGCCGATAGCTTAAATATCCACGAGCCGCATCGACGCCGCACAAAGGCTACGGGGTTGGATCTTGGAGGACCACACACCGAGCGACAACAACGAAATCCAAGGTGCCTCGAGGCTGCTTTCGCCCTTGGAGGCGTCTCAGCTTCTGACCGACGAGTACAGCGCGAAGATCCTGCTCGCGACGTACAAGCGGAAGATCAGCGCCCAGGAAATCAGCCAGCGATACGGCATCCCCATCGCGGCGTGCTACCGAAAGATCCGGATCCTCGAGGAGGTCGGCCTCATCGAGTGCGTCGAGCGAATCTTGACGCAGAAGGGCAAGAGGAAGAACCTGTACACCTCGTGCCTTCGCAACGCCTACATCTTCTTCGAGAACGGGAAGCTCCGCGCGCGCTTCCAGCTGGCCACGGGCCAGGTGAAGGACTTTGGCGGGGACTGGAACGGGCTCGACCTGCTCGGCCAGTGACCCTTCCCATCCCTTTCCCTCTCATCCCATCCCTTCCTTTTTCTGTTCACCGGTCGACGCGAAGCGCCGTCCGCACTCCCTCGTCTGGAACGGACATTATCACGTATCGTAGCGGAGAACCGTGCCTTCGAGATTCATAACGCCGGCGTGCCGTGCGTCCTTTGGGGGAACATGCGGATCCAGTACCACAAGATCCTCTCCGAGGGCCGCAGCGTGCGGTACGACAATGCGACCGAGGACATCATCCACCTCAACGTGATCGTGACCGAGGAGGAGCTCCGTCGCAACCGCGCCCGGAAATCGACCTGAGCGAGCCGCCCTCCTCCGAGATCTCCATCCTCCTTCGTCCACCCCCTCCCGCGCGGGCCTTCCCCCTGTCTCATTTAATATCCGCCGTTGCTTCAGGGGACTGATGGCGGCCTCCGCAACCGAACTCTACGAGCAGCTCACGGTCCTCCTGACCCTCGCCACGCTGACCTACTTCTTCAGCAAGCGCTTCCATCAGCCCACGATCATCGGGGAGATCGCGATCGGAATCGTCATCGGCCCGAGTGTGCTCGGATCCCTCCGCATCTTCCAGTTCGATCCCACCTTCATCGCGACCTTTTCCCAGCTCGGGGCCATCTTCCTCCTCTTTCTAATCGGCCTCGAGAGCGACTTCCGCGCCCTCTACGCCCGGAAGAATCTCCTGGTGGCCGTCGGCGGCATTACTTTGCCGCTCGTCTTTGGCTTCCTCACGGCCTACTTTCTCGTCCCTCCCTCTTCCGTCGGCGCGAGCGGGAACCAGCTCATGATGGCGACCTTTGTGGGTGCAACGCTCATGGCCACGAGCACGGCGATCGCC
Organism: Thermoplasmatota archaeon; assembly: GCA_038046665.1. Lineage (GTDB taxonomy): Archaea > Thermoplasmatota > Thermoplasmata > RBG-16-68-12 > RBG-16-68-12 > RBG-16-68-12. Next base: position 2,522 of record JBBSVS010000216.1, on the reverse strand, counting down.
GCGGCGGTCCTCCTCGAACTCGGCCTCATGCGGGAGGAGGTCGGGCAGACGATCATGGGCGCGGCTGTCGTCGACGATGTCCTGAGCCTGCTCGTGCTGTCCGTCGTCGTGGGGATGAGCCGGGGGATGGTCGACCCGCTGAGCATCGCGATCCTGATGGTCGTCGCCGTGGCCTTCATCGCGATCGGGATCCTCGTCGGGCTGAGGGTGTTCAACCCTCTCGTCGTGGCGATCCAGATCCGCGGGCTGAAGCTCGGCCTCAAGCACGGCGGTTTCATCATCGCGATGGCCATCGCCTTCTTCTACTCTCTCGCGGCCGAACTCGTCGGCCTCTCGGCGATCGTGGGCGCGTTCCTGGCGGGCACCATGTTCGGCTCCACCCCCCTCAAGGAAGAGTTCGGAGAGGGGGCGGGCTACCTCGGCGCCGTCTTCACTCCGATTTTCTTCATCTCCCTGGGGCTTCAGGTGAACGTGCAGGCCGTGTGGGCGGCGCCGGCTTTGTTCCTCTTCGCAATCGTCCTGACCGCCGTCGCGATAGTCACGAAGGTCGTCGGATGCGCGATCCCCGCCCGGCTCCAAAAGATGACGCGCCCGGAGTCCCTCGCCGTGGGCTGGGGAATGACACCCCGGGGCGAGGTCGGGCTCATCGTCGCCTTGACTGCCCTCACCGCCGGCGTGATCGCGGACGACCTGTTCAGCATGGTCGTGCTCGTGATCATCCTCGTGAGCGTGCTGCCCGCGCCATTGTTCAAGCGTGCGCTCCACCAAGTCGACCGGGAACGGCACGCCGCGGCGAAGGCTGCCGCGGTGGACGCCGACTAGGCCCGCTCCACGAGCTTCCCGTTGACCACGTCCACGGAGAGGAGCGTCTTAATCTCCAGGCCCAGCTCCTTCTCCATGCGAGCCTTCTCCCTGGTCTTTTCGAAGACGATGAGGACGTCCACGACCTCCGCGCCGATCTGGCGGAGGGCCTTCACGATCGCGGTGAGCGTGCCGCCCGTGGAGATCACGTCGTCCACGAAGACCACCCGGTCTCCTCGATAGATGTGGTTGATGAACATGTCCGTCTTCGAGTAGCCCGTGGCCTGCTTGAGGGAGACCTCGCCGGGGAGGCCGTACTGCCGCTTGCGGATGAACACGTAGGGTTTGTGCACCCGCATCGACAGGCCCGAGGCCAGGGGGAAGCCCATGGACTCCGCGGTGACGATCTTATCGCAGCGGGACCAGTCCCCGACCCGGGCCAGCTCGGCGAGCGC
>JBBSVS010000216.1:0-1256 GCA_038046665.1 Thermoplasmatota archaeon | reverse complement strand
CGAGGAGCTCCGGCCGCCCGAGGGGAATGCCATCCGTGATGGGGTGGACGAAGTAGCTGTACTCGCCGAACTTGACGACGGGCGTCTCGGCGAGGCTCGCCCGGAGCCTCTCGAGGGCCATGTCACTCCCTCGAGACGAGTTCCCGGGCCGCCTGCGCCGCCTTCTCCAGGATCTCCGATTCGCCCTTGACCCTTCGCCCCTTCATGAGCACCTGGCCGTCGCAGATCACTGTGTCCACGATGTTCCCGTGGGCCGAGTAGACCCAGTTGCTGACGTCGTCGTGGCGCGGCGTCAGCTCGGCCCTGCGCAGGTCCACCAGGAGGAGGTCCGCCAGCCGCCCCTCTTGGATCAGGCCCGCGTCGATCCCCAGGGCCCGGGCCCCGCCCAGCGTCGCGAGCTGCCAGGCCTCGTGGGCCGGCAGGATGGTGGGGTCGCGGTGGGCGAACTTCTGGAACAGGGCCGCGAACTTCATCGCCTCGAAGAGGTCCAGGTTGTTGTTGCTCGCGGCCCCGTCCGTCCCGAGGCCCATGACGATGCCCGCCTCCTTCATGGCCGCGTAGGGCATCGCCTGGCCGGAGGCCAGCTTCATGTTCGACGTGGGGCAGTGGGCCACCTTCGTGCCCGTGTGGGCGAGGATCTCGATCTCGGAGGGGTCGAGCCAACAGCCGTGGGCCACGATGACGTCCTTCGCCAGGATCCCGAGCTTGTCCAGGTACTGGGCGGGCCGCATCCCGTGCTGGGACACGCAGTCGTCCACCTCCCGCTTCGTCTCGGAGAGATGCGTGTGGATGCGGTACCCCTTCTTGTCCGCCAGGTCGCGGAACTTCAGGAGGGAGTCCTCGGAGACCGTGTAGATGGCGTGGGGCCCGAGGGCCGGGGTGATGCGCGGGGATTTCATCGCCTCGATCTTGCGGTTCGCCTCGTCCACGGCCTTGAACTGTTCCTGGGCTCGACTCGGGAAGCCCATGTCGATGAAGCCCTCGGACAGGAAGGCCCGCAGCCCCATCTCCTTGACCGCCTTCGCGACCATGTCCATGTGGAAGTACATGTCCAGGAACGTCGTCGTGCCGGTCTTGATCATCTCGAGGCAGGCGAGCTTCGCGCCCCAGTAGATGTCCTCGGGGGTCAGCTTGGCCTCGTACGGCCAGATCTTCGTCTCGAGCCAGGTCTGCAGGTTCAGGTCGTCCCCGAACCCGCGGAACAAGGTCATCGAGGCGTGCGTGTGCAGGTTCACCAATCCGGGGAGGGCGATCTT
>JBBSVS010000215.1:0-3620 GCA_038046665.1 Thermoplasmatota archaeon | reverse complement strand
AGCCGTGGAGGTGCGGGAGGGGGATGCACGGGCCATCCTGAGGAAGACCGCCCCCGTGGATCGCGTGATCCTGGACCTTCCCCATACCGCCATGGACTTCCTGCTCGACGCGGTGCAGGCCCTGGGCCCGCGCGGGACGGCCCACCTGTACGCGATTTTGGACGATGCGGAACGGGAAGAGCGCGCGCGTCAAATCCGCCTCGCCATCGAGCAGGAGGGGAGACGCGTCGAGTCCCTGGGGCTCCACATCGTGCGGGCCTACTCGCCCACGCAGCACCACGTGGCCTTCGACGTCACCGTCGGTCCAGGGTGACGCCCTTCTGGCCCTGGTACGTCCCCGAGCGTCTCTCGTAGGTCTCGGAGGCGGGCGATTCGAGGGTCGAGAAGACGATCTGCGCGAAGCGCTCGCCGATGGGCAGCTCAAGGACCGCATCGGAGGCGTTCAGGGCGCCGAAGGTCAGCGTTCCGGAGAAGCCCGCATCGATCATCCCGAAGGACGCGACGACGCCGCGGCGGGCCCACGTGGTCCGCAGCCAGATCTGGCCCGCCACATGCCGTCCGAGCCGCACGGTCTCCCGCGTGCTCACCGCGAAGCGCGCGAGGGGCGGGACCCGGGCGACGCCCTCCGCGACCTTGAGATCCTTCGAGGGCACCGCGACCTCCTCGATCGTCACGTCATACCCGTTCGGCGTGAGGTGATTCGGCACGAAGGGCTCGATCTCCAATTCGCCCTTCGCGCGCCACCGGAGGATGTCCGCGTCGGAGAGGAGGCCCATCGCGCGTCGTATGAACGGAAGCGGGATAAAACCTTCCGCGGGCGCGAGCGGCATCGTGTCACGGAAGGGTAATTGCGCAAGGCCTTAGGCCCTCCACCGCGCCGATTCCGGCCGGAGAGCATGAGCGTGCTCCTTCACGAGCCCGGCCCCCCGTAGACTGCACACACGCAAGCGTGGACCTGTTGGGCTCCGAAGGGAATGCGACCTTCCACCGACGTGCGGACTGCGGCAGGGTCCTCATCTTCGAGGGCGGCCACCGCTGAACTCTGCGGCCCTCCCCGTCCATGGAGTGACGCCCAGCGCCTTGGGCTCTATCGACCCGGCGTTGGGAAAGTTTAAGGAACCGCGCAAGGTTGGCTGCGGGAGAGGTGCGCCATGGACTTCCAGCTGACCGAGGAGCAGAAGCTGGTCCGAGAGACCGCCCGGGACTTCGTGGACCGGGAGATCATCCCCCACGTGCGGGAGTGGGAAGAGAAGGGCGAGATCCCGCGGTCCTTCTACGCCAAGATGGCGGAGCTGGGCTTCCTGGGCGCCCCCATGCCGGAGACATACGGCGGTGCGGGGATGGACTACGTGTCCTTCATGCTCCTCATCGAGGAGATCAGCCGCGGGTCGTCCTCCGTGCGCACGACGGTCAGCGTGCAAACGTCGCTGTCCGAGACGTCCCTCCTGTGGTTCGGGAGCGAGGAGCAGAAGCAGACGTGGCTCGTGCCCCTGTCCAAGGGGGAGAAGTTCGGCGCGTGGGCCCTCACGGAACCGGAAGCGGGGAGCGACGCCGCCAACCTGTCGACGACCGCGCGGCTCGAGGGGGACGAGTACGTCCTGAACGGCCAGAAGCGCTTCATCTCCAACGGCGGAATGGCGGACTACGTCCAGGTGTACGCCCGGGAACCGGGATCGAAGCGGCACGAAGGGCTCTCCCTCTTCCTGGTGGAGAAGGGCACGCCCGGGTTCACCGTGCCCCACGTCGAGACGAAGACGAAGCTCGGCCTGCGGGCGAGCCCGACCGCCGACCTGGCCTTCGAGGACTGCCGCATCCCCAAGGAGAACCTCATCGGGAAGAAGGGGGACGGCTGGAACCAGGTGATGAAGACCCTGAACAGCGGGCGGATCGGCATCGCCGCCGGCGCCGTGGGCGTCGCCCGCGCGGCCCTCGAAGCCGCGGTCACGTACGTGAAGCAGCGCAAGGCCTTCGGCCGGCCCATCGGGGACTTCCAGCTCATCCGGGAGATGATCGCCCAGTCCGCCATGGAAATCGACGCGGCCCGTCTCCTGACGCTGCGCGCGGCCCATATGCGGGACCTGGGCCAGGACAACACGATCGAGGTGTCCATGGCGAAGCTCTTCGGGGCCCAGATGGCGCAGCGCGTGACGGACTGGGCCGTGCAGGTCCACGGGGGCTACGGCTTCAGCGGGGACTTCGACGTGGAGCGGTACTTCCGGGACGCGCGCATCCTCGGGCTCTACGAGGGCACGAACGAGATCCAGAAGCTCGTGATCGCCGAACGCCTCCTGGGGCCTTCGTCGAAGAAGTGAACCGGGTCAGACTTTCGAGAACTTCAAGAGGACAGAGTTCCGGCCGGTCTGGCACCGCGGGACCACGCCCACGATTTCCCGCACGGCGGAGCTAGACCAAGAATTCGTCGTGTAGGACGACTTCCCGAACGGGTTCAAGCCGTACAGGTGGATGCTGTACGTATATTATGCAGAAACTGCAGCCGCCCGAATCCACCGCGGCCGCGAACGTCCTAGTCCGGCTCCGGAAAGGCGGGATTACCGGAGGCGGCGAGGGCCTTCCAGGACCCGCCTACAGAGGGAATTTCACTCAATCAAGGTGCGGTTGCGGATTTCTGCGGCGCGCAACGCTCCTCTCTTTGTAGGTCGTTGACGGCTTCCGGCGGGAATGCAACGAAAAGCGCGACAACAAGCCTTTTTCTCGGAGTCACGAATACGAGGGCAAAGGGGTGTTGGCCTGCAGAATCTCCAAGGGTCTCTGGGATCGGTCGTCTCATTGTGGCGCTATCCCGTCAAGTCGATGATGGGCGAGGAACTCAATGCCTCCGTCGTGACGGAGAGAGGGCTCCTGGGGGACCGCGTGCATGCGCTCTTCGATTCGACCACGGGGAAAGTCGTGAGCGCGAAGAATCCAAAGAAGTGGGCGAGGATGTTCGAGTTCCACGCGGCCTTCCTGGAGCCGCCACGCCTCAAGGAGCCGATGCCGCCTGTGAGGATCGAGGGCCCGGACGCCACAAACCTAAGATCGGATCGCGATGACGTCGGCGGTGAACTGAGCAAGGTCCTCGGACGGGAGGTCCGGTTCGTCACGAGCGCTCCCGAGCGACCGAGCCTCGAGGAGTACTGGCCGGACACCGAGGGGCTCGCCAACCGGGAGAAGGTCACGGATGAGGCGATGCCCTCGCACACATTCTTCGACCTCGCGACCGTTCATCTGATCACGACCGCGACGCTGGACCGCCTGCGGGAACTCTATCCACAAGGGCGTTTCGAGGCCCGCCGGTTCCGGCCAAACATCATCGTGCAGCCTCCCGCGGATTCCAAGGGGTTCGTCGAGGACGGATGGGTCGGCCGGACAATCGCCATCGGAGACGAGGTCCGACTCCGTGTGACAGGGCCATGCTCGCGCTGCGTCATGACAACGCTGCCCCAGAGCGACCTCCCCCCGGATCCTGGCATCCTGCGCACCGCGGCGAAACATCACCAGGTCAACGTCGGCGTCTACGCCACGGTCCTCCGCGGCGGCGAGGTGCGACGAGGGGATTCGCTGGCCATCGCCTAGGGCCGCAGCGCGGCGTGTTGCCGAGCAGGATCGTGGGTGCAGGCGAG
>JBBSVS010000214.1:0-2077 GCA_038046665.1 Thermoplasmatota archaeon | reverse complement strand
GTCACGGACGGCTTCCCCTTCGTGAGGGTGCCGGTCTTGGCGAAGACGACGGTCGTGAGCTTGTGGGCCTTCTCCAGGTGTTCGCCGCCCTTGATGAGCAGCCCGTTCTCGGCACCTTTGCCCGTCCCGACCAAGATTGCAGCGGGGGTGGCGATGCCCAGGGCGCAGGGGCAGGCGATGATGAGGACTGCGATGAAGAAGACGAGGGCCTCCGCGAAGGACCGGCCGAGGGGGATGTACCAGAGGAAGAACGTGAAGGTGGCGATGGCCACGACCGAGGGCACGAAGTAGGCGGCCACGCGGTCCGCGAGCTTCTGGATCGGCGCCCGGGCCACCTGGGCGTCCTCCACGAGCTTGATGATCTGGTTGAGCGTGGTGTCCGCGCCGACCCGCGTGGCCTTGACCTTGAGGAGGCCCGTCTTGTTGATGGTCGCGCCTATGGTCGTGTCTCCGACCTTCTTGTCCACGGGGATGGATTCCCCTGTGATCATGGACTCGTCGACGGCCGAGAAGCCCTCGACGATCGTCCCGTCCACGGGCACCCGCTCCCCGGGGCGCACGAGGAAGAGCTCGTCGACCTGGACCTGCTCGACCGGGATCTCCTCCTCCGTGCCGTCGCGGATCACGTGGGCTGTGCGGGGCGCGAGGTCCATGAGCTTCCGGATCGCGTCGCCTGCCCGGCCCTTCGCGATCTCCTCGAAGTACTTGCCGAGGAGGATGAGGCCGATGATTACCGCCGCGGTGTCGTAGTACGTCGCGGGGTCGACTCCCTGGAATCCCAGGTACGGCAGGAACGTGACCACCGCGCTGTAGCCCCACGCTGCGGACGTGCCGATGGCGATGAGCACGTCCATGTTCGCGCTGCGGTTCCGGATCGCGTCCCACATGCCGCTGTAGAACCGCCATCCGGCGACGAACTGGACGGGCGTGGCGAAGGCGAAGAAGACCACGTTCATAGGTTCCATGAGGGCCGTGAGCCACCAGCCGACCTGGGGCGACATCCCCAGGCCCACGAGGAAGAGCGGGATGCCGACTCCCAGACTGAAGAGCGTGAGCCGCTTGAGCTTCTTCATCTCCTTCTCCGGCGCGGTGAAGGTCTGCAGGCAGGTCTCGGAGCAGAAGTAGTACTTCCGGCCGCGCACGAGGGCCGTGAGGGTGGACGTCGCCTCGTCCACGTACATGCCGCACACGGGGTCGGTGGCCATGGGTTTCCTCGTCCCCTCGTCAGGGGCTCCGGACCTCAAGAGGGCGGTGGGTCATTTCCGTTCTGCTTAACAAACGTAAAGCGTGCCGTAAATCCCTTTGGAGCGGAAATCCGCTCGGGGCTCAACCGTACATGCCGCCGGGCGCGGGCTCCTGCTTGACGACCGGCGTGGCCTGCTGCTTGAGCTTGTGGAGGAACTCCTCGAGGCTCTTCGCCTGCTCCTTGAGGGGACCCAAGTCGATGTCGACGTCCGCGAGGAGATTATCGAGCGCGTGCACTAAAGCGACGGCGGCATGGGCGTCCGGCACCTCCGGTCGCGCCTCCGCCAGCAGCGCGATCACGTCCTGATTGCGCCACCGGCCTTCGTTCAGGAGGACCCCGGACACCCCGGTGATCATGCCCGTCTCCAGCTGCTCGATCTTCGCCTTGTCGAGTTCCGCGCGAGCGTGGTCTGTGCTTCCGACCCCCCAGACCTCCGGCTCCGTCTTCAAGGGCGACTCCGAATCGGTCGGGAGGCCTTCCAGGGTCACGATCCGGCTCGCTCCGTGGGCCTTCGCCCAGTCCAGGAGGGCATAGGCCACGGGTCGGTGGACCCTGCTCGGCAGGGACATCTCGCAGATGAAGATCGCGAGCCGATGCCCCGCGGACGCGTACACGCGCGCGGGGAACTTCGGCTTCTTCGCGTAGATCATCGAAACGGAAGGGAAGTCCTCGGACTCCAAGGCGCACACCTGGTCCGTGGGGAGCATCTGGATCATGTAGGTGGCGGAGATCGTGCTCACGAGGCCGACGCTCGGGAAGGCGGCGACCACGGTCCCGCCCTTCAGGTCGACCTCCTTGAGTGCTCGGATCTCGACTCGAGGCATGTTCGGA
>JBBSVS010000213.1:0-1255 GCA_038046665.1 Thermoplasmatota archaeon | reverse complement strand
CGGCCGCGTGGGCCACTTGGACTGCGAGCTTGCCTCGCGACAGCTCGAGGTCCGCCCGCACGACGACGACGAGCTTGTGATTCATCGGCCCGGTCATCCGTACAGCTCCTTGGCCCGCTCCTCCTGGACGACCTTGAGGTCCACCTCCACTCGGTTCAGCGCCCGCCGAGCCTCGTCCCGCTTCGCCTCGTAGTGGGCGCGTGCGTCCGCGGACTGGAGGCGGGCCTTCCGCTCGTACTCCTTGATCGTGCGGCGCAGCTTCTCCCGCCGCTCCGCGAGGTCCTCGAGTCGCATGCGCATGCGGGCGTCCTTGTCGTCCTCGCCGAAGAGGTCTCCCGGCGCGGGCTTCGGGATGCGAGCGAGGACGGGATGCACGCGGACCATCCACGGATACGCGCCCCGCCACCACCCAAGCGCGAAGAAGAGAGCGCTCAGCCCGAGCAATCCCGCTGCGATGTTCACACCCACGACGTAGCCCAGGCCCGTTGTCGCGTTCACGCCAAGGGAGTTCAGGAGGAAGTCCCAGAGCACGGTGACGGCGATCGAAAGGACGATGCCCAGCGTGATCCGGTACAGGACGTCGTACTCTCGGTCCAACTCGCCCTTCCGCGGGTACAGGGCATTCACGAGGAGGTAGCCCGGGAGGAAGAACGTGAGGACGAGGGCCGCGATGACCCGCAGGATCGCGACGATGGGGCCGAGCAAGTCGTCGGACACTGCTCGGCCAGCCGCCCGGGTCTATTTGAAGGTTGCGCGGTGGCACCGCGCCTCCCGGTAATTCTTTAGGCGGGAGGTCCCATCTCCCGAGCACAGGGGCCTCACCGTGGAGCGGAACCGGGTCAAGACGTACGTGCGCGGATTCGACGACGTCCTCGGCGGCGGCATCCCGGAAGGTTACGTCGTCCTCCTGTCTGGTGCCCCGGGCACGATGAAGTCGTCGCTCGCCTTCGCCATCCTCTACCAGAATGTGCTCCGGGAGGGCAAGAAGGCCGCCTACTTCACGTTGGAGCAGAGCAAGGACCTGCTCCTTGAGCAGATGACCTCCATGGGCATGGCCGACGAGAAGGCCTGGGAGAACCTCGTCCTCCTGGACATGGGGAACATCCGCAAGAACCTCAACTTCCTCCAGGGCCGCGGCACCTGGCTCGAGCTCTTCAAGATGTACTGCAACAACGTGATGAAGTCCGACAAGATCTCGATCCTCGTCGTCGACTCCCTGGACGTCCTCGAGACGATGGCGAAGATGCAGGACCGC
>JBBSVS010000212.1:0-1115 GCA_038046665.1 Thermoplasmatota archaeon | reverse complement strand
AACCCCTCCTCCACAACCCACAGGCAGGACCGAGAACCCCTCGTCCTGCCTCTTTCTTTACCCCACTCGCGAGGGGACATGCCGTCCCGATTCGGAGCGCCGGTCTCCCCCTTTGACAAAGGACGCCATGCTGCCAACGTCCGACGGACCCGCGGTCCCTCTCAGGATTGAGACCGTTGACAATTTCGTTTTATATCGCCTCTTTCGATAGGTCATCTCTCCATGGACCCCGACCGCATGAAGTACCTGTTCCGGGAGATTCTCGGCGTCGACGTGGACGACGTGGTGAAGAAGGTCGTCGCCACGATCGCCGTCGAGCGGGCGAAGCAGGCCCAGCAGAACACCCGGGACTGGAAGAAGTACATGGACACGGAGGGCGGGCTCATCATCCTGCCCACGAACGTCATCCAGTTGGGGCGGAAGGAACCGAAGCCGTGAGGGGCGCCGGGCGGGCCGGGAACGGAACGCGCCCCGCATTTCCTGTCCGTCCAGCCTCGGGTATCCTTTAAATCGGTCCTCGGAATATGGGGCCCGATGTCAGGCTTCCGGGGGAGGGACATCCTGTCCATCCGCGACCTGTCGCGGGCGGACATCCAGCTCGTGTTGAAGACGGCCCGCAGGATGGTGCCCATCGCGCTGGGCAGGAAGGCGTCCCGGGCCCTGGAAGGGAAGATCCTGGGCACCCTATTCTACGAGCCGTCCACGCGGACGCGGCTGTCCTTCGAGAGCGCGATGAACCGCCTCGGCGGGCGCGTCCTGGGGTTCAGCAGCGCCGAGGGCACCTCGGTCCAGAAGGGCGAGACCCTCGCGGACACCATCCGGATGGTCGAGGCCTACAGCGATGCCATCGTGCTCCGCCATCCCCAGGAAGGCGCCGCCCGCCTGGCCGCGGAGTTCACGGAGAAGCCCGTGATCAACGCGGGCGACGGGGCCGGACAGCATCCCACGCAGACCCTCTTGGACCTGTACACGATCTGGGACGAGCGGGGCGGGTTCAGCGGCCAGAACGTGGCCCTCGTGGGCGACCTGAAGTACGGACGTACCGTGCACAGCCTCACCTACGCCCTCGCGGAGTTCGGGGCGGAATGCGACCGCCAGGGCGTGGCGTTCGTCGG
>JBBSVS010000211.1:0-1756 GCA_038046665.1 Thermoplasmatota archaeon | reverse complement strand
GCGGCGGGCACAACGGCCTCGTGGCTGCGGCCTATCTCGCCCGCGCGGGCCTCAAGACCCTCGTCCTCGAGAAGCGCCCCATCGTGGGCGGTTCCAGCGTCACGGAGGAAATCCATCCCGGCTTCCGCGTGAACACGCTTGCCTACACCTGCGGCCTCTTCCGACCGGAAATCAAGGAGGACCTGCAGCTCGCGAGATTCGGCCTCGAGGAGCACGTGTACGACCCGAGCGCGTTCCTGCCCTTCCCCGACCGGCGTTACCTCCTCTATCGCCACGACCTCGATTGGAACGTCAAGCAAATCGAGAAATTCTCCAAGGCAGACGCGAAGGCCTACCCGAAGTACGAGGCCTTCTGGGAGGAGTTCGGCGAGCTCGTGGAGCCCACCCTGCTCGCGCCCCCCGTGTCCCTCGCAGATCTGGCGGCGTTCGTGCAGACCCCCGAGGCGGAGGACTTCCTCCGCAGGACCATGCTGATGTCCGTGGCCGACATGCTCGACGACTTCTTCGAGTCCGAGGAAGTGAAGGTCTCCTTAGGCACGGGCGCGGTCGCGGGGACGCTTGCGGGACCTCGCACGCCCGGGACGGCCTTCGTCCTCGGCCATCACACCCTCGGTGACATCAACGGGGTCAAGGGCGCGTGGGGGTGGGCGAAGGGAGGCATGGGCGCGATCTCGGAGTCGATCGCCAAGGCGGCGCGACACTTCGGCGCGGAGATCCGCACGAACGCGGGCGTATCCCGCATCCTCGAGAAGGATGGAAAAGCGACCGGCATCGCTCTTTCGGATGGCACGGAGGTCCACGCTCAGGTCGTCCTGAGCAACGCGGATCCGAAGCGCACGTTCCTCGGGCTTGTCGGGAAAGAGCAGCTGCCTTCGGACTTCGCCCACGCCGTCTCGCGCATCCGCATGGAGCCCTCCTCGTACAAGCTGAACCTGGCCCTCAGCGGTCTCCCCGACTTCACCGCGATTCCCGGGACGGACGTCCAGCATCACCATCGCGGCATCGTGGACCTCTCGCCATCCCTGGACTATCTGGAGCGGGCATACGACGATGCGAAGCACGGTGTGCCTTCCCGTGAGCCTTTCCTCGAGTTCGTGATCCAGTCCGTGGCAGATCCCACCCTCGTGCCTCCCGGCAAGCACGTCCTCACCGCGTCGGTGAAGTTCGCGCCCTTTGACCTGGCCCAGGGCACCTGGGACACGCAGGGCGAAGCCTTCGCGGACCTCATCCTCGACACCCTCGAGGCCTACGCGCCGAACGTCCGGAAGATCCTGATTGCGAAGACGTGGATTACGCCCCTGGACATGGAGCGTGAGTACGGGCTCACGCGGGGCGACGTGTTCCACGGGGCCATCCTGCCCTACCAGATGTTCTCCTTCCGGCCGGTGCCCGGATGGGCCCAGTACCGCTCGCCTGTGGCGGGCCTGTATCTGTGCGGCGCGGGAGCCCATCCGGGCGGTGGGGTCCTCGGGGCTCCGGGGCACAACGCGGCGATGGCCGTCCTCGAGGACTGGCCGAAGCTCAAGGCCGCGTGAGGGTCACGCCTCGCGCACCTGCGCGTCGTAGGCGTTCGCGAAGCCGGAATCGCCGCCCTCGATGAAGTTCTTCAGGCAGACGAGGAGGTCGGACCAACCGCCGCGGTGGTAGAGGATCTCAGAAGCCTCGCCCTCCCGGTACCCCGTCGACAGGAGGTAGATCGCGGTGCCGCTCGACTTCGGTTCGAGGATGAACTCGACGCGGAGGTCGCCGTGGCTCC
>JBBSVS010000210.1:0-4046 GCA_038046665.1 Thermoplasmatota archaeon | reverse complement strand
GGCAACTTCTCCTTCGGCGTGCCGGACTACACGGACTTCGAGGGCATGAAGTACGACCCGGAGATCGGCGTGTTCGGCATGGACGTCAGCGTGAGCCTCAAGCGCCCCGGGTTCCGCGTGGCGAAGCGGCACGTGCGCACCCGTCCCGTGCCCACGCGCCACCGCATCACGCGGCAGGAGGGCATCCAGTTCATCAAGGATCGCTTCGGCGCCGAGGTGATCGAGTGAAGCGGACGAAGGAGTTCGGCCGAAAGAAGGGCTGCCTGCGGTGCGGCCGGAAGCGGGGCATCGTGCGGCGGTACGGGCTGCACCTGTGCCGCCAGTGCTTCCGCGAGGTCGCCTACGAGCTCGGCTTCCGGAAGTACAGCTGAGGGGACCGAGATGCTACAGGATCCTTTGAACGACGCCATGGCCACAATCCGGAACGCGGAGGCGGCGGGCAAGCACGACTGCATCCTCCGCCCCGCCTCCAAACTCATCGGTCGCGTGCTCAAGGTCATGCAGGAGTCCGCGTACATCAGGGCCTTCGAGCTCATCGAGGACGGCCGCGGAGGCATGTACCGCGTCACGCTGAGCGGGTCAATCAACAGCTGCGGCGTGATCAAGCCGCGCTTCGCGATCAAGCGGGAGGAGCTGGAGAAGTACGAGGCCCGCTACCTGCCCGCCCAGAACTTCGGCGTCCTCATCCTCACCACCACGGAAGGCGTCATCTCTCAATCCAAGGCCAAGGAGATCGGCGTGGGCGGGAAACTTCTCGCCTACGTGTACTGAGGTGAACCCATGCCCGTGACCGGTTTGCTGGAAGAACGCGTGCAGATCCCCGACGGCGTCCAGGTGAAGCGCGAGGGCGAAGAGGTCGTCGTCGCGAGCAAGGGCGTCACGCTGCGCCGCAAGCTCTCCCACCCGAGGGTCTCCCTCGCCGTGGAGGGGAAGGAGGTCCACGTGCGGAGCGAGTACCCGTCCCGCAGGGAGGGGGCCCTCGTAGGAACGTACGCGGCCCACCTGCGCAACATGATCGAAGGGGTGACGCAGGGTTTCACCTACGAGATGAAGATCGTCTACAGCCACTTCCCCGTCAAGGCGAGTGTCAAGGGGAGCGAGTTCGTCATCGAGAACTTCCTCGGGGAGAAATTCCCCCGGCGGGCGAGGATTCTTAGCGGGACGAAGGTTGAGGTCCAGGGCGACCAAGTCGTCCTCACGGGCCCGGACATCGAGGCTGTGTCCCAGACCGCGGCGAACATCGAGCAGGCGACGAAGATCAAGGGATTCGATCCTCGCGTGTTCCAAGATGGAATCTACATCACGAAGAAGGCCGGGGAGGCCTGAGCATGGCCGAGGAAGACAAGACTCCGACCGCGCCGGTGAAGAAGGCGAAGAAGACCGCGATGCCCGAGGCTCCGCCCGAGCCGAAGGAAGCGAAGACGCTCCCGACCGCCCACGAGGTCCGCGCCGCGAAGAAGGCGGAGCTCGTCGCCTGGGCCCAGGAGTTCGGTCTGGAGACGGAGGGAAAGGTCGACGATCTCCGCAAACGACTCCTCGCCCACCTGGAGAAGGCGGAGAAGGCCCCGGAGGTCCCCGTGAAGGCGGAAGCCGAGGCCGAAGCCAAGCCCGCCAAGCCGGCGAAGGCCGAGAAGGCCGCCAAGAAGCCCGCCAAGAAGGAAGGGAAGAAAGAGGAGGCGGAAGAGGAGGCCGAGGAGGAGTACGAGCCGAAGCAGAAGCCGAAGCTCGACGCCGCCACGAGGAAGCTCCTCGCCCTGCGCGCGGCCAAGACGGCGGCCCGTCCCCATTTCCGTCGCCAAGAGTGGTTCCGATACAAGAAGTTCCACGAGGAGTGGCGCAAACCCCAGGGCGGCCAGTCCAAACTGCGCCGCCACTTCGGCTACCGCTGGAATCTGCCCTCCATCGGATACCGCGGCCCGCGGGAGGTCCGCGGGCTCCACCCGAGCGGGTTCCAGGAAGTCCTGATCCACAACCCGCGCCAGATTGAGGGGCTCGACCCTGCGAAGCAGGCCGTGCGCATCGCCGGCGCCGTCGGCGCGCGCAAGCGCGATCTCATCGAGAAGGCGTGCGACGAGAAGGGCCTCCGCGTCCTGAACCGGATGGTGGGCGAATGAGGTTCGACCACCAGCGGCGCCTCGCATCGGAGCTCATGGGGTGCGGCGTGAACCGCGCGCGCATCTCCACGGATCCCGCCGAACAGGAGAGCATCTTCGACGCGATCACGCGCGAGCAGGTGCGGGAGCTGATCCGACGCAACGTGATCACGATGCGGCCCGAACAGGGCGTATCCCGAGCCCGCGCCCGCGTCCGCGCCATCAAGCGGAAGCAGGGGCGTCGCCGCGGCCAGGGCACACGCAAGGGGTCCGCCAACGCGCGCACGTCGAGCAAGGGCGCGTGGATGGCCAACATCCGAAGGCTCCGGGCCCACCTGCGCGAGCTGAAGGTCCAGGGCCGCATCGACGTGCGCACGTACCGCCGCTTCTACCGCCAGGCGAAGGGCGGCATGTTCAAATCCAGGGCCCACCTGAACCAGCAGCTCGAGATGGCCGGATTGCTCAAGGGGGCTGCGAAATGAAGAAGCAGGGACCGCACTACCGCGTCACCTTCCGCCGTCGGCGGGAGGGCCGTACGAACTACCGCGCGCGAGCGAAGCTGCTACGTTCCGGCGCCCCCCGGGCCGTCGTGCGGAAGACCCTCAATCAGACTCTCGTCCAGATCGTCCAGGCGGACCCTGCCGGGGACCGAATCCTCGCCTCCGCCGTCTCCCACGACCTGAAGGAGCAGGGCTGGGCCGTCGGCACGGGCAACCTGCCCGCGGCCTACCTCACCGGCTACTTGGCCGGAAAGCGGGCGGCCGCAAAAGGGGTCAAGGAGGCCGTCCTGGACATCGGGCTCCAGAAGCCCACGAAGGGCGGTCGCGTGTTCGCGGCCCTCCAGGGCCTCCTGGACGCGGGCGTCCAGGTACCCCACAGCAAGGAGGTCCTCCCGTCCAAGGACCGCCTGCGGGGCGCACACATCTCCGAGGCCGTCACGAAAGCCTTTGACGACGTGAAGAAGAAACTGGAGGCGAGCTGATGCCGAGAAGGGGAGGCCGCAGAGGCCGCGGCCGGGGCGGACGTCCGCCGCGGGATTCCCGCCCCGAGCGGGACCTGAGCCAGTGGACCCCGAAGACGAAGCTGGGCCGCATGGTCCTCGCGGGCGAGGTCACGACGATGGGCGAGGCGATCAAGATCGGCCTGCCCGTCCGCGAGCCCGAGATCGTGGACATCCTGCTCCCGGAGACGGAGGACGAGGTCCTGGACGTCAACATGGTCCAGCGCATGACCGACTCCGGCCGACGCGTGAACTTCGCGATCACGTGCGTCGTCGGGAACAAGGACGGCTTCGTGGGCCTTGGGCGGGCCCGGGGCCGCGAGGTCGGTCCCTCGATTCGCCGCGCGATTGACAACGCCAAGCTCAACATGATTCAAGTCAAGCGGGGCTGCGGCTCGTGGGAATGCGGCTGCTACCGCGCCCACACCCTGCCCTTCAAGGTCGTCGGGAGCAGCGGCTCCGTCGAGGTGTCCCTGAAGCCGGCGCCGCAGGGCGTCGGCCTCGCCGTGGGCGACATCGCGAAGAGCATCCTGCGCCTCGCCGGCATCACGGACGCCTGGGGCTTCACGAAGGGCCACACGAAGACCACGGTCAACTACGCGCTCGCCGTCTTCGCCGCCCTCACGAAGACCGCGCAGGTCAAGGTGCGCGAGGAGCAGACGGAGCGCCTCAAGATCAAGGCCGGCGCGGAACAGGTCTTCGTCCACAAGATCGCCGCCGCGCCCGGTGCGGAGGCGGCGGAGGTCGATCTCCCCGAGGATGTCGCAGCCTCGGGCGAGGACCTCGCCGAAGCCGCCAAGGAAGTCAAGGAGGCCGAGGGCCCCGAGGCGGATGAGGAGAAGGAGGGCGAGAAATGAGCTACGCGGTCATCCGGCTCCGGGGCAAGCACGACCTGCGCCACGCGGTGCGCGACACGATGAAGATGTTGCATCTCACCCGCCAGAACCACTGCG
>JBBSVS010000209.1:3786-5707 GCA_038046665.1 Thermoplasmatota archaeon | reverse complement strand
GACCTCCCGCGCGACCGCCCGGCGGAGGGCCTCCACGCGTCCCGCCGCTTCCTCGGGGGGCGCTAGAGGTGGGGTCAGAAGTTCACCCCCGGGAAGAGCGGGCGGAGGATCATGAAGACGCCCACCGCCGCGAGGAGGATCGCGAAGACGAGGCGAATCTTGCCCGACTTCGCTTTCACCATCATCCGCGTGCCCACGCGCGTCCCCGTGAACACGCCCAGGACGATGACGCCCGCAAGGCTGGGGTCGAGGACGCCGCGGGAGTAGTAGATGAACGCGCTCGCGGCCGCGGTCACGCCGATCATGAAGTTGCTCGTGGCCACCGCGGGCTTCATGGGCACGCGCATGACCACGTGCATCATGGGGACCTTGATGATGCCGCCGCCAACGCCGAGGAGACCGCTGATTCCGCCGGCGACGGCGCTGATCGCGAATCCCGCACCTGGGCGGGCGACCTTGTATCGGTAGACGCCCTTGTCCTCCTTGTCGAAGTACTTGTCGCCAAGCTCCAGCCGCTCCGCGAGGGGCGATTGCTTCATCTCCCGGTAGGCGCGTTCCTTCGCGGTACCCTGGGATCGGGCCATGTAGACGGCCGCGTAGATGACCACGGCGCCGAACACGACAAACAGGTCGCTGCGGTTGATCAGGAGGGCGATGAACGCCCCGGAGATCGCGCCGAGGGTCGTCGCCACCTCGAGGAACATCCCCAGGCGAAGGTTCGTGAGGTGGTCCCGGACATAGACCGAGGCAGCGCCGGAGGATGTCGCGATCACCCCCACGAGGCTCGCGGCCACGGCGACCTTGATGTCCAGCTGGAGGACCAGCGTCATGAATGGGATGAGGAGGATGCCGCCGCCGATCCCCAGATAGGAGCCCGCGAGGCCCGCCAGGAACGCCGCAACGGCCAGCGCGAGAAGCGTGAGGACGAGGTCCACGCCCCCCGGACCCTCCGCCGTGCAATAAATGCCTTTGGCCTCCCACCGCCCGAGGAAAGTTTATCCTCAACCTCCTGCTCTGCGCGCGAGAGGCCCGGGGATGCGCTCCTGGATTCTGCTCCTCATCTCATCGACGAGCGGGACGGCGGTGCCCGCCCCGCCACCGTACTCACCGTCCTCGCCTTCTCGCCCGCGAGCTGCTTCCTGATCAACGACTTCATCAAGGCCTTGCTCGTCGGGAAGTTCGGGACGTGAGCGGAGCGCGGATCGGCCCAGCATTACACGCCGCGGGCTCACTTCGTCATGAAGATCTCGACGGTGCTCACGCTCGTCGTGCGGCCGTCCTCGCCCGTGATCTTCTCCGTGGCGATGTGAATGTCGCGCACCTTCGACCCGGGGACGAAGCGGTTGCGAACGATCTCGGCCACGTCGACCGCGCGGGAGATCGAACGGCCGCGGGCCTTCACGACGACCTCGCCCGAGCCGCTGCTGAACTGGGTGATGACCGCGAGGACGTAGTTCATCGTCGGCTTCTTGCCGATGTAGATCGTGTTGGACTCGGGCACGGCGGTCCCTCGGAAGGCAGGAGGCGTACCCATTTTCCTACGGGCTATTAATCCCTCGCACACCGCGCGGCGTTCGCGGGACGACCGGAAAACGTTTTAATACGTCCCCGCCCATGGGTTACCTCGGTTGCGATGCCGCAGAAACGCGATTCGGGATTCCAGTCCGCGGCGGGCCTCATCCGCTACTTTGACCAGGAGGACGAGAAGGCCCTCAAGGTGAACCCCTGGCTGGTCCTCGGCCTCGCCATCGCTCTGTCCGCGCTCGTGCTATACGCGGAGTACACCTGGCCCTTCTGAGGGCCTCGCCAAACGTTTTTGTCCCCGTCCTCGTTCCCGAGGCCGTGGCCCGCCGGCCGGTGGAGGATGAGGCAGCTCGTACCTTTCTGCGCCTCGCCTACGCGTTGGACCGGCGGGCGCGGC
>JBBSVS010000209.1:0-3776 GCA_038046665.1 Thermoplasmatota archaeon | reverse complement strand
GCGCGGCGCAAGGACGGCACCCGGCGCGTGCCGTGGGACCTCGCCCCGGTCCGGTTGCCTCCCCTCGAGACCTGGGCCGACGTCGACGAGGCCCTCCGGCGCCTGCAGAGGCTGACCCGCGGTCTGCCGCAGGGATTCCGTCGGGAGTGGCTGCAGGACCACCTGCCTACCCTGAAGGCCCTGATCGCTCACGTAAAAGGGCGCGTCCCGCCCCTCCCGGAACAAGTGCGTTCTTTCTATGGCCTCCCGGCGAAGGAGGCGAAGGAGGAGGAGCTGGAATCTCTGCGATCCCAGATCCGCCGCCTCCTGTCCGTGGCCCGCGAGGACGGCCTTCGAGGATCGGTCGAGGCGTGGGAGCGGGAACAGCACGTCGCGAAAGAACGGGTCCTCCCGACGATGTCCCGATACCTCCAGGAGGCCCGCAAAGGCGCCCGGAAGATGTTCGACCTGCCCGCCGAGGAACATGCCGCCCTCGCCGGGGTCCGTAACTCCCGCACGTCGGGCTACTGCTGGTACACGCATGATTACCAGTCCACGGTCAAGCTGAACATGGCACTGCCCTGGACGCACACGTCCCTCCGGGACATGGCAGCCCACGAGGCCTATCCGGGTCACCATGTGCACCAGGCGACGCGGGAGTGGGAGTATCTCCATGGGGACTTCCCGCGCGAAGCGGCCGTGAGCATGGCCGCGGATCCGATGGGCCCCGTGGAGGAGGGCATCGGGGAGAACGGGATGTCCTTCATCCACTGGGACCGCACGCGGGACGACCGCCTACGGATCCTTCTGAGCCGCCTTCGATGGGGGACCGAGGTGAACCTGGCGTGGATGGCCCACCGCGAAGAGCCTCGGCGCGAGCTGCTGAAGTACGCGATGCACTCCGGCCTCGTGGACTGGCAGCAGGCGGTGCGGGACGTCCGGAACGCGGCCCACCGCTTCTGGGCTTCCTACGCGTTCTGCTATTGGTACGGGACCGCGATCATCCGGAAGAAGTACGAGAACATGGACGGCGACACAGCCTTCTTCGACGTGCTGTACTGGAAGCCGCACACCCTTCGGAGCCTGGAGCGGGCCTTCCGGCGGATCTGAGCCTTGTCTTCAGGCGGGCGGCCCTTCCTTGTGGAAGCCGTGGCCCAGCTCCGCGATCGTCTCCCCCTCCGTTACGAAGCCGTACGTGTAGATTCCGAGGAGGTTCGCGTCCTCCGTGCTCTTCACGACCTCGATCTCCGCGCCAAACGGGTCGAGGATGCGGCCGAGGGTGTCTCCCTTCCCCACATCCTCTCCGGGTTCGACCTGCCGCTCCCACAGACCCTCCCTGTGGTTCCTCACCAGGGAGAAGTCATGGAAGACGCGGTACTCCGGGAGGTAGTCGGGCTCCCAGCGAAGCACGCCCGCTCGGGCCAGGGCCCCGCGGACGGCGCTCACCATCCGGAGGACCCAGTGTTCCTCGACCTTGCCTTCTCCTGCGATCTCGATGAGTGCGGACGGCTTCCCCATCTTCGCCGCGGCTGTGATGAGGGCGCCCTCCAGGAACTCCGTCCCGTCGGCCCAGATCAGCGGGAGGCCGCAGGCTTTTGCAAGGGCGCAGGAACGCCCCTCGACGGTCCCGCCGACCCGGTGATACACGGTGAAGGCCCCCTGGAGATACCGGTTGCCCCCGCTGTGCAGATCGATGACCACGTCCGCGCGGGCGAGGATCTCCGAGGCGACCTCGTCGCGGATGCGCGTGGTCATCCCCGGGTGGACGCCACCCGCCCACGCCCGGTTCAGGTCCACGTCGTGGTGGGAGTTCGTCCGCCGCATCTCGCGGAAGGCGGGGACGTTCAGCACGGGCGTGAGGATGAGACTGCCCGTGAGAGCCTCGGGCTCGAGGCTCGGCAGGAGCCGCGCGATCGCGGCGGTCCCGAGATATTCGTCCCCGTGGATCGAGGCGTTGACCCAGACCGTGGGCCCGCCTTTCTTCCCGGAGACGACGGCCACGGGCAGCCGGCCCTCCTCATCGGTGAGGAGGAGATGGCCCGTCCGTTTCAGACCCGGAGTCTTGAGCGTCCCCTCGATGTCGATTCGGTCTTTCGGGATGGAGGGCCCTCCCGGCCTCGGGCAACGAGGGAAAGGAAATGAACTTTCCCGCCTCTACTCCCTGGGCGGCATCGAAGAGTCAACGGAGCGCGTAGATTCTCACCGAATCCAAGAGGACGACCGCGAGCGCGTACGCCGGGTTCGGGTGAGGATCCCGACGCGTGGAGTGTGCGTGCGGGGGTCAAAGTAACGGCGGAGGGCATAGATAGGGTGGGAGGAATCCGACGAGCCATGCAACCAGGAGCGTTCTACCCGCCTGCGCCGGAATGATGGTCGCGAGCACGCCCTACGTGCCCGGCCATCGAATCGTCAACACCATCGGGTTCACATAGGGCGTGATTGTGCGGTCGAGGGGCATCGGCGGGAACATCGTGGCGGGCCTTCGCACGATTCCGGGAGGCGAGATCACCGAATACACGCAGATGCTCGATCAGGCCCGCTACGAGGCCCTCGCCCGTCTGATGCAGCATGCGAAAAGCCTCGGTGCGAACGCGGTCATCAGCGCGCGGTTCGACTCCTCAGAGATTGACCAGACCATGTCCGAAATCCTCGCCTACGGCACGGCGGTCGTCATCGCGAAGGACGATTCGCAAACGCAGCCGGTCTCCCTGAAGTAAGCAGGCGCCAATCCGGACGCGTGACATGGGGCAGCCGGACCGCCGTCCGTGCATGGAAAAGGCCAGGGCAGGAGTCGTTCTCCCCAGCCTGTTCGTGCGGATTCCCAAAGCCCTGTGTGGTGAGAAATCGAGCGACAACGTAGGTTTCGCAGGCATGCTTCTCTCCACGCTCGCTCTATACGGAGCGGGCACCTTTCAGCTTTAAGGCTCGAAGGGACATCCCGTTTCCTCGAGGGCAAGAAATGCACCGGTACAAGGTCGAGCTTTTCCAACCGACTGATGCAACGGCCGGGCAGCAGCTGACACAGCAGGTGCAGGAGCAACTCGACGCCCACGCAAAATCGGGATGGCGTCTCGTGAACTTGGTGAACGCTACCGACATGGGGGGAATCAGGGCAGGTGGTCTCGGACCTCGTTTCCTCCTTGTGTTCGAATCGGTCGAAGAGGGGTCGACAGGGGTTCCGACCGCTCGCAAGGCGCCCAAGGCCGTGGCGGAGTTCGTGTGCTCGGACTGTGGCGGAGACATCACGGAAGATGCAAAGGTGTGTCCGCACTGCGGCGCGCCAATCGAGGACGACCAAAACTAGGAGCCACCCGGACAGCGCCTTCCGTGAGCTGCGTCACGCGCTCGAAGCGCCCTACGTGCGGGCTGTGCCGAGAAGACAACAGCGAAAACTGTCCCCCGACCAAGGGAAGTAACGCCCAGGGCAGGATTTGAACCTGCGAGGCCTTGCAGCCAGCGGTTTTCGAGACCGCCGCCATACCGAGCTTGGCGACCTGGGCAAACCGTCATCCCGAAGGACAAGTTTCGGATAAGTGTTCCGCCCTTCCTCCACCTCGGATAACCCTTAAGCCCGGAGTCGCTCTGGCACGCGCATGATGCGGGTCACCGTGGAGAGCTACCCCGCACGTCGGCAACAGACCGTCGAGCTCCCGAACGGCGCCACGGGCCTCGACCTGCTGAAGACCTTGCACTTGGCGCCCGATGCCCACCTTCTGGTGCGGGACGAGAGCCCCGTCCCGCTCGACGAACCCCTTGTCGACGGCAAGAGGGTCCGCGTGATCCCCGTGGTCTCCGGC
>JBBSVS010000208.1:0-5537 GCA_038046665.1 Thermoplasmatota archaeon | reverse complement strand
TGGACCCTTCGCTACAGAATTCGGTGACGGGGATCTCCTTCCCCAGGAGGCCCTTCGCATACGCCAGGCGCTCCTCGATCGTGCCTCCGCCCACGCGGTTCTCCATGAGGTCGGGCTTCTTCTTCGGGACGCCGGTAACGAGGGTGGGCTGTGTGTGCGTCACGAGGCGGATCTCGTCCACCTGCGTGGGGTCGACCTTCTTCCAGGCCTCCTCGACGTCGTAATCCTTGGGGATCGGGAACACCCGCTTCAGCTCCTTCTCGAGCCGCGGGGCCCAGACCTCCCCCGCGGTCTTGAGGCCCTCGTGGGTCTGCTTGTAGAATCGGATCGCCGCGACCTTCATCGGTGGAACCTCGACCACGGTCACGGGCACCCGAACTTCCTGCCCCGAGGTGGTCGACGTGGGCCGATAGTCGACGATTATGGCGTGGGTCATCCCGGCCTTGTAGCCGGCGAAGCCCTGGACCTTCGGTGTGCCGTCGATGTCGGGCCAGCTCGAGAAGTGCGGGATGGGGCTTTCGCTGCGCTTGCGGGGCGAGAAGCCCATCGAGCCGCGGCGGGGTCTGTGTTCCTTGGGCATCGGCTACTCCTCTCGAGAGGGTTACCTCTCCACGCGTGCGATCGTACGCGGGGCGATTGCGTGCGTCACCGTGACGCTGCCTGCGGGCCCAGAAGATGGGGTCCGCATTTCCGGGATCCGCGGGGATTGCCCGGAGGGCGTCTGGTCGACGCGACGGCCGCTCCCTATGAACGGCGTCTATTTAACGGTTTGGAAGCGGGGGAATTTGCAGAGGCAAACGAGGGCGCGGTTCCCGACGCGCTCCACGGGAGGGACGCAAACGTCATCGGGCGAGGGAATTCGGTTTCCGGTTCGCTGCGGGTTCCAGTCCAAACGGTTTCAAGACAGGGTCTTCGGTCTCCGACCCGACGACGTTCAGGGTCACGAGGGCCTCCCCTTCCGCGAGCATGCGCCAGAACGCCTTCATGCGCTCGTCATCGTATTCGTCGCACATCGCTTCGCCTCGAGGAGACAAGGAACGGTGAGTATAGGCCTCTTTGGGATTCCTCAGTCGGGGCGAGTGGACTGGGCCAGCCGCTCGGGACCGTCGCCCGACTCCGATGACGTATCGGGTTTGATAACATTTCCACAACGGTTAAATTCGCCACCCCGGGTATGGCCGCTCACCGGGCGGAGTTTCATGGAAGCCAAGCGGATGAAAGTGAAGGTTTGCCTCGTTGGCGAAGCGGCCGTCGGGAAGACGTCTCTCATCCGCCGGTTTGTGCTCGACAACTTCGACGACAAGTACATCCAGACCCTCGGCACAAAGGTCTCCAAGAAGGAGATGGTTGTGCAGGGCCCCGAGGTCTCGGGCGATCTCAAGATCGACATGACGATCTGGGACATCATGGGCCAGAAGGGCTTCCGGGAACTCCTGAAGGAAGCGTACTTCTACGGGGCCAAGGGAATCCTCGCGGTCTGCGACGTCACGCGCAAGAAGACCCTCGAGGACCTGGACGACTGGATCGAGGGCGTGTATTCCGTCACCGGAAAGGTCCCGATCGAGTTCCTCGCGAACAAGGTCGACCTCAAGGAGATGACCGAGGTCCAGGAGGACGACATGGTTCAGGCCGCGAAGGCCTACGACAGCCCCTTCCACTTCACTTCCGCGAAGGTTGGCGTGAACGTCGAGGTCGCCTTCCAGTCCCTCGCGGAGCGCGTCGCCAAGGAGCGTTACGCGCGGAAGCTCGTGCCCGATGGGTGAAGAATTATCAGACTCGATATTCGCGGCCTCATGCTAGATATCCACCTCCTCGATGCGTGACCCCGATGTCCGCGCCCGCTACGACGACCCAGAAGCACGTGAAGGCCAAAGTCTGCCTCGTGGGCGACGTGGCCGTGGGCAAGACTTCCCTGATCAAGCGCTTCGTCCTGGAGAGCTTCGACGACCGCTACGTGGCCACCGTGGGCACGAAGGTCACGAAGAAGACCCTCACGTCCACCTGGAAGGGCCAGCCTGCGACGGTCGACCTGATGGTCTGGGACATCATGGGCGAGAAGGGCTTCCGGGTCCTCCTGCGCGACGCCTACTTCGAAGGCACCCACGGCGTCCTGGCGGTGTGCGACCTCACGAGGAAGGACACGTTCTACGACCTGGACAATTGGGTCCAGATGGTCCGCAAGCAGGTCGGCGACGTGTCCGTGGTCTTCCTGGGGAACAAGGCCGACCTGACCGAGCGCATCGCCGTGAACGAGGAGGAACTCGCCCGGATGGGCGCGATCCACAATGCGAAGCACTTCCTCGCGTCCGCGAAGACCGGGCAGGGCGTCAACGAGGCCTTCCAGGCCCTGGCGGACGCGATCGGCCACCGCGGCGAGGCCTGAGCGGTCCGCGGGTGAGGAGCCAAGAGCCCCCATGGAGCGCACCCCGTTATCCAAGGGGATAACGGCGTGGGAATTCCTTTATAATCCAAGGCTCGTGCGCGAATCGCAACCCGGATGAGGTGCGAGATGGAACCGGAGAAGATGAAGGTCAAGATCTGCCTCGTGGGCGAAGGCGCCGTCGGAAAGACGTGCCTGATCCGGCGGTTCATCCACGACCAGTTCGACGACCGGTACATCTCGACCCTGGGCGCGAAGGTCTCCAAGAAGGAGATCGTCGTCGACGGAACCGACGGCTCGATCGCCATCGACATGACGATCTGGGACATCATGGGCGAGAAGGGCTTCCGCGAGCTCCTCAAGGAGGCCTACTTCCACGGGGCCCAGGGCGTCCTCGCCGTGTGCGACATCACGCGCAAGGAGAGCCTCGACGACCTGGATGAGTGGGTCGCGGCCGTCGTCAAGGTCACGGGCCGGGTGCCGGTGGAGTTCCTCGCGAACAAGGCCGACCTGAAGGACCAGCAGGTCGTGAAGGAGTCGGACATCGCGAAGGCCGCGGGGTCCCACGGCGCACCGTTCCTGTTCACGTCCGCGAAGACGGGCGAGAACGTCGAGCAAGCCTTTGCCGAGCTCGCGAAGATGATCACCGCGAAGGCCGTCGCGCACTAATCCTCATCCGATTTCTCCGAGTCGATTTCCACCGCGCGGTGCTCAAGCTCCTATCACCAGGGTCAAAGATTTTAAGTACGAGGCCCGTGTATTCAAACGCGGTCTCACCCACCGAAGGGGTTTGTCTCACAATGGCAGATGCACCGGGGGAAGTCGAGGCAGAACTGGCCCCCGTGGACACGTGGATTCATAAACTGGATTTCCAGAGCACTGCGGAGGTCAAGATCCCCGAGCGGCTCGTGGACCAGGTCATCGGACAGGAGCGCGCGGTCGAGGTCATCCGCAAGGCCGCGGATCAGAAGCGGCACGTCATGTTGATTGGCGACCCCGGTACGGGGAAGTCGATGCTCGCGCGGTCCATGACGGAGCTCCTGCCCCGCGACGATCTCCAGGACATCATCGTCTACCACAACCCCGAGGACCCGAACGAGCCGAAGATCCGCGTCGTGCCCGCGGGCAAGGGCCGCGACATCGTGAACGCTCAGAAGGCGGAGGCCATGCAACGCCGCGAGCAGAAGGCCTCCATGATCATGACGATCGTGTTCTTCATCATCGGGCTCAGCGTGATTATGTCCTACGACTGGGCGAGGGGAGGGTTCCGCAGCGACGCAGCAACGACGATCCTCTTCGGCATCCTCGTGGCGGCGATCATCTACATCGCGACGCGCTACACGGGGCACCGCCAGGAGAACCTGATGGTCCCGAAGCTCCTCGTGTCCCACTCGCCCGACGAGATGCCGCCCTTCATCGATGCCACGGGCAGCCATGCGGGCGCCCTCCTGGGGGACGTGAAGCACGACCCCTTCCAGAGCGGCGGCCTCGAGACGCCGGCCCACGAGCGCGTGGAGGCGGGCTCGATCCACAAGGCCCACAAGGGCGTCCTGTTCGTCGACGAGATCAACGTGCTCCGCATGGAGAGCCAGCAGAGCATGCTCACGGCCATGCAGGAGAGGAAGTTCTCCATCGTCGGGCAGAGCGAGCGGTCCAGCGGCGCCATGGTCAAGACCGAGGCCGTGCCCTGCGATTTCGTCCTCGTGGCCGCGGGCAACCTGGACGCCGTCCAGGGCATGCACCCCGCCCTGCGCTCGCGCATCCGCGGGTACGGCTACGAAATCTACATGAAAAGCACGATGCCGGACACGGAGGAGAACCGCCTCAAGCTCGTGCGCTTCGTCGCCCAAGAAGTCTCCAAGGACAAGAAGATCCCCCATTTCGACAAGCAGGCCGTCACGGAGATTCTCCGGGAGGCCCAGCGCCGCGCCGGACGGCGGGGACAGCTCACCCTGCGACTGCGCGAGCTCGGCGGCCTCATCCGCGTCGCGGGAGACATCGCCCAGGAGCAGGCCGCGCCCCTCGTGAGCGCGAAGCACGTCCTGGACGCGAAGCGCATCGCCCGCTCCCTCGAGCAGCAGGTCGCGGACCGGATGATCGAGCGGGGCAAGGAGTACCAGATGATCACGACCCACGGCACGGGCGTGGGCATGGTGAACGGCCTCGCGGTCCTCGTGGGGGACAGCGCCCTCGCGGAGTTCAGCGGGATCGTCCTGCCCATCGCGGCCGAGGTGACGCCGGCCCAGACGCGCCAGGGCGGGCGCATCATCGCCACGGGGCGCCTCGGGGAGATCGCCAAGGAGGCGGTCGAGAACGTCGCCGCCCTCATCAAGAAGTACACGGGGGAGGACATCTCGAACCACGACATCCACGTCCAGTTCGTCGGGTCTCGCGAAGGCACGGAAGGGGACAGCGCCTCCATCTCCGTGGCCACGGCGGTAATCAGCGCCCTCGAGGACGTGCCCGTGGACCAGGGGGTCGCCATGACGGGCTCCCTGAGCGTCCGCGGACAGGTCTTGCCCGTGGGCGGCGTCACGGCGAAGATCGAGGCCGCGGCGGAGATGGGCATCCGCAAGGTCCTCATCCCCCGGCAGAACATGAAGGACGTCCTCCTGGAGGACAGGTACATCGGCAAGATCGAGATCGTTCCCATGGACACCCTCAGCGATGTCCTGGACCAGGCCCTCGTGGGCCCGAAGAAGTCGAGCCTCATCACGCGCCTGTCCGCCCTCGTGCCGAAGATCACCCCGGACAAGCCCGGGCCCGGCGCGGCAATCCCGCACTGATCCCAGGGAGGCGAAGGCCCTGGAGGAAGTCCCGGAGGAATTCGAGCTCTCGGAACCGATGCCCTGCTACGAGTTCAACCGCTCCATGGACGGCCCCGCGGACGACGGGAAGTGCCTGCACTGCCGCAAGCACCTGACCGTGGAGTGCGAGTACATCGACCTGTTCCTGGACGAGGGGGACGGCGAATGAGCGGCACCCGCGCCTTCTTCATCGGCCGCTTCCAGCCCTTCCACAAGGGCCACCTGGCGATGGTGAAGCGGATCCTCCAGTCCAACGACGAGCTCGTGATCGGCATCGGCTCGGCCCAGTACAGCCACACGGGGGAGAACCCCTTCACCGGCGGCGAGAGGTACGAGATGATCAAGCGGGC
>JBBSVS010000207.1:0-5702 GCA_038046665.1 Thermoplasmatota archaeon | reverse complement strand
AGTACCCGAAGAAGTTGAGGACGTGCTGGGCCATGGAGCGGGCCTCCTCCTCCTTCATCCCCGTCCGGTCGATCGAGTTCTTGATCGCCCGGGTGAGGTCGTCCACCGTGAGGGTGCCGGCCGGACCGCGCTCAGCCTTCGCCTTAACCGACATGGGTCGCCTCGGAGGGAAACTATTGGGGTCAGGGGCTATTTAAGGGTTCTGTCCGGGAGAGACACGACTGATTCTCACGTGCTTCTCGATTCCGAGAATACCCGAAGGTGGCGTCCAAAGCGTAAAAACGGCCGCAGGCCATGTCCCACCCGCGATGTCCCAGGGGGCCGACTGGACCGAGGCGGAGGCTCCGACGCCCGAGAGCCCACCCGGAGGGCCGCCGGCCGCGTCGCCCGCGGACGAGGAGATCCGACGGCTGCGGGACGAGGTGCGCCGCCTGCGTGAACAGGTCGCGGCCCTCGCCGCGCGGACGAAGGACGACGACCGTCGCGTGCCCACGTTCGTGGGGGGCCTCGACGGGGCCATCGAGGGCGGCATCCCGCGCGGCCACGTCGTCGGGATCGTCGGTCCCGGGGGCGCGATGAAGACGTCCCTGGCCCTGTCGATCCTGACGAGGAACCGCGCCGCGGGGACGCGCGGCGTCTACGTGACGATCGAGGAGAGCCGCGACTCGATCCTGCGCACGATGAAGCGCCTCGGGCTCGGCGACTCGGAGGACTTCATCGTGGACATCGGCCGCCTGCGCCTCGAGCATGCCGGCGCGGAGGAGATCCGGGACTGGGTCCGGGTGCTCCAGGACTACCTCGTCCGGCGGAAGGAGCGCGAGCCGCTCGGTGTGGTCGTGATCGATTCCCTGGACGCCCTCGCCTCCCTCTCGCACCTCCAGGACGTGCGGAACGAGCTGTTCCACTTCTTCCATTTCCTCCGGAACCTCGGGGTGACGACCTTCGTCGTCGCGGAGCAGGATCCCCTGCGGCCCGGGGTGGACCACGACGTGGCCTTCCTGGGGGACGGGCTCCTCGAGCTGCGCTTCAGTGGCGTCGGCGAGGGGAAGGTCCGCCTGCTCGTGCGCATCGCGAAGATGCGGCACACGAACCATTCGAGGGACTACTTCGTGCTCGCCTGCGGGCCGAAGGGATTCACGGCCGAGCCCTACCAGGACCTGAAGCCCAGGCGCTTCGGCCGGCGGGCGTGAGCGGGATCAGAGGCTGCCCTTGATCTTCGCCCGGTCGATCTTGATCCCCGCGGGCGTGGCCATGAGGAGGTTCTTCCCGATCACGGCGACGTCGCCACCGGCATCGCGCACGGCGCTCTTCAGCTCCGCGGTGATGCGCTTCAGGGCGAGCTCGTCGCTCGACAGGCTCGTGTAGTCGACCACCAGGATGTTCCCGTTGTACACGTGGGTCGTGAGGTCGCTGATGTCCTCGTACCGGTAGACTTCCGCGACCTTGACCAGGTGTTCCACGGGTTCTCCGAGGGCGCCGCCCTCGCCGTCGAAGGTCAGCTCGCCCAAGTCGATGTACGTGTCGGCCTCGGCGGCGGACCCGCCTTCCGCTAAGCGCCTGAATGGCTTTTTGATGAACGCCATCCCGAATCCCTTCTGATTCGGACATAACCAAGACCACGAATTTAAAGGTATCGCGGGCTTCGCCTCCCGGGTTGACAAGGAGGCCTGAAGCATCGGGATAGCTGGATAATAACTGTGACCCGGATTGCCACGCGTAGGATCGGACAACAGTCAGGTCATAATGTTTTTAAGGGAGGGGACTTTGTCGCCCAGCGCCATGGTCTACGACGTCGTCGTCGTGGGGGGCGGACCGGCGGGCCTGACCGCGGGCATCTATGCCCGCACCCGCAGCTTGTCAACCCTGATCTTGGAGGCCCAGGAGATGGGGGGCCAGCTGAGCTGGCTCTACCCGACGAAGTCCGTGTACGACTACCCGAGCTACATCGCGATCGAGGGCGGGGAACTCGGGCAACTCTTCACCCTCCATGCACGGGAAAGCGGCGCGGAGATGTTGAGCGGCGAGGTCGTGGACGTGCAGCGCAGCGGCGGAGCCTTCGTCCTCCGCACCCGCGATGGGCGCAGCTTCGAGGCCCGGGCGATCATCCTCGCGTTGGGCATGGGCCTCTTCGCGCCGAAGCGCCTCGACGTTCCCGGGGAGGCGGAGTTCGAGGGGGGCGGCGTCACTTACAACGCGAAGGACCGCCGCGAGTTCAAGGACAAGCGCGTGCTCATCGTGGGCGGCGGGGACAGCGCCCTCGAGTTCGCCCTCGAGATCGTCGCGGCCGCGAAGAGCGTCGTCCTCGTGCACCGCCGCGGAGAGTTCCGGGCCATGGAGAAGAACGTGGAGGCGGTCCGGAAGGCCCCCATCCAGGTCATGTTCAACGCCGAGCTCACGAGCATCGAGGGGGACGAACGGGTGCGCCGGGCGGTCGTCTACGACAACCGCACCCTGAAGAAGTCTGTCCTCGACGTGGACGCGATCATCATCAACATCGGCTTCGAGCCGAAGATCACGCCCCTGCCCAAGTGGGGCATCGCCCTCGAGGGGGAGCGGCTGATCAAGGTCAAGATGGACATGTCCACCTCGGTGCCGGGCATCTACGCGTGCGGGGACATCGTCTCCTATCCGGGGAAGGACAAGCGGATCGTGACCGCGTGCGGCGAGGCCGTGACCGCGGTCATGTCCGTGTACAAGTACCTCAAGGCCCCGTACTGGGCGTGAGGGCCCGGAGGAGCGGGGCGAGGGCCTGGGGCGCCTCGATCAGGTGGTCCACGCCGGCGGCCTCGATCCGAGCCCGGGTTCCGTAACCCCATGTGACGCCGATCGTCCTTGCGCCCGCGGACTTCCCGGCCATCACGTCGTTCTCCGTGTCCCCGACGACCGCGCAGGCGGACGGAGGCAGGTGGAGCTCTGAGGCCGCCATCCGGATCGGATCCGGGGCGGGCTTCTTCTTCGGCACCGAGTCGCCGCCGAGGACGACCACGAAACGATCCAGCAGACCGGTGATCCTCAGCGACTCCAGCGTCGGGTCCCGCCGCTTGTTCGTCACGGCCCCGAGGCGCCAGGCCCCCAGGCCCGCGAGCATCTCCGCGATGCCCGGGTACGCGCGGACGCCGTGTCGGATCGATTCGGCTTCGACGCGCTGGAAGGCCTGGACGGCGCGGGACAGCTCCTCGCCGGAGAGGCCGCAACGTTCCGCGTAGATCGTCTCGATGGGGGTTCCGATCCATCGCGCGGCCTCGCTCCCGGCCATGGGATGCGTGCCGATGGCCGACAGGCCGCCGTCGAAGGCCTCGACCCACGCGTCCCGGGTGTCGAGCAACGTGCCGTCCACGTCGAAGAGGACTGCCTCGATCCGCGGCACCTCACGCGTCCTCCTCGTCGAGGGTCCACAGGTCGTCGCCCACGTGATGGATCGTCTCGACGGCCTTGCCCTTCTCCTCCCTCGCCATCGTCGGCCCGTCCATGATCGCGCGGCCCACGGCGAGCGGCCGCTTGTACCGCTCGTCCCGCACCCACACGAAGTCCCCCGGGCGGATGGCGGGGTCCGCGTCGAGAATCCCCGGCGCCATCACGTCGGCGCCGTTGTACACGTAGGGCACCGCGCCCATGTCCACGGTCACGGCGCGCTTCTGCGCGGGATACGCGAGGAGGCCGCGGACGGTCGGGGCGATCGCGTCGCCCAGAATCAGGGCCACCGCCGGGCCCCCGCGGAAGAGGAGGCGCATCTCGCCCGCCTCGGCCTCGTCCACGGGCTCGTCGTCCTCAGGCAGGGCCATGCCGAACTCGGAGGCAAGGCGGGAGAACCAGGTGGCCGCCTCCCTGCGGCGGAGCCGCGTGCGGCGGCGGACCTTCAGCACCATCGGACGGGTGACATGGGGCGGGAGGAAATAACCCTTGGCCGCCCCGGGATGCGACCTATATTTATTCAGAGCACTATATGGAGATAGCCTAGGTCGCAGCGCTGTCTCGCAGCTGGAGGGCCCGCTCGAAGGTCGGGTCGATCGCGAGGGCCCGTTCCAGGAGCTTCTGGGCCTTGGTCTCCCGGCCGGACCGGCGCCACGCCAGGGCGGCGTCACACCAGAGCGCCGCGTCGTTGGGGTTCAGGCCCAGGGCCGCATCGAAGGCCGCGATGGCCTCCTTGGGGCGGCCCAGCTCCAGGAGGAGCTTGCCCCTGCGCTGGTAGACCACGTCCGCCGTCTCCGGCGACGCGCGGATCGCCGCCTCGCAGGCGGCGAGGGCTTCCTCCTTCCGGCCGAGGGAGGCGAGCAGGTCCGCGCGGAGGAGCAGGGACTCCGCCTCCTTCGCTTCGCCGAGCTCGCGGAGGGCGTCTTCCTCGCGGTCGAGGGCGAGGAGGGCCCGGGCCAGATCCCGGCGCACCGCCGGCTCTTCCTGGAGGGCGAGGGATTCCTGGAGGAACGGGAGGGCGTCCGCGGGTCGGCCGAGGGCCGCGTGGGCCCGCCCGGCCTCCGCCCGCACGCGGGCGTCCTTGGGGAAGCGGGAGCATCCCTCGTCGGCCGGCGCGAGTGCGTCCGCGGGCCGCCCCGCGTGAATCAAGGTTGCGGCGAGACGGGCATAGGGTTCCGCAGTCTTCCCATGGGCTGCGGCGGCCGCGTAGGCCTCGATGGCCTCTTCCGCCCGCTCGAGCTCGTCGAGGAGCTTGGCCTTCCCCAGGGCGATGTCCGGATTCTCCGGTTCGATTGCGAGGCCCTCGTTGAAGCAACGCAGGGCCTCCTCGTAGCAGCGTTCCGCCTCGAGGGCGTTCCCCATCTCCTCCAGGACGCGCCCGCGGAAGATCCACGCGTCCTCGTACCCCGGGTTGAGGATGAGGGCGTTGTTGAGCGCGTCCCGGCACTCTTCGAGGCGGCCGAGGGCGTGCAGGGCCTCGGCCTTCGCCATCCACGCGTGGTCGTAGTTCGGGTTGAGCTCGAGGCTCTGGGTGATCAGCTCGAGCCCTTCCTCGTGCCGCCCGAGCTTGTCCAGGCTCTCGCCCTTCGCGTACAGGGCGTAGTCGAAGTCGGGCTTGATCTCCAGAGACTTGTCGTGGAACTTGACCGAGTCCGCGTGGCGGCCCATCTTGTTCAGCGCGTTCCCGATGTTGTTCCACGCAATCTCGTATTTCGGGCTGACCTCGATCGCCTTCTCGAAGTAGGGGATGGACTCCTCGTAGCGGCTCAGGTTGTAGAGCGCGTTCCCGATGTTGTTCCAGAGGACCTCGTCCCCCACGTCGAACTCCAGGGCCTTCTTGTAGCACTCCACCGCCTCCTCGAGGCGGTCGATCCCATGGAGGGTGTAGCCCTTGTTGTACCAGGCCTGCTTGTACCTCGGCTCGATTGCAATCGCGCGGTCGTAGCAGCGCAGGGCCTCGTCGTGAATCCCGAGCATGAAGAAGGTGAAGCCCTTGTTGTTCCACGCCTCCACGTCGTCCGGGCGCAGGGCGATTGCCTTGTCGTAGGCCTCGATCGCCTCCTCGTAGCGCTCCTGGGCGTAGAGGGCGTCGCCCAGGGCGGTCCACATGATCGGGTCGTCGGCCGCGAGGGTCGCGGCGGCCTTGAAGGCCTCCGCCGCATCCTCGACCTTGCCCAGGTCCGCGCGGAGCTGCCCGCGATGCGCCCATGCGGCCGCGTTCTTCGGATCCTTTTAGAGCGCGCGCCTGATGGTGGCTTCGTGGAGATTGAGCCGTGGAGCACCCGGGCGCG
>JBBSVS010000206.1:0-3412 GCA_038046665.1 Thermoplasmatota archaeon | reverse complement strand
ACATGCGCGCGACCCCGGGGCGGCCCGCGCGCCTCGGGGAACGCGCGCGCCACATCGCCGGCGGCGGGAGCGGCGCGGGCGCGCGGCTCTTCCCGCTGACGCGGCAGCGCGTCCACCAGATCGTCCGGCGCGCTGCCGGGATCGCGGGGTTGCCCGCCGACCGCGCGCATCCGCACACGCTCCGCCACAGCTTCGCGATCGCGTGCGTCCTGGCGCGCGTGCCGGTCCTGGTTCTCGCCGAGTGGCTCGGCCACCGGTCGCTGGAGTCGACCCTCGTCTACACGAAGGTCCTCTGCGCGGACTCGCGCCGCTACCTCGGCGACGTCGACTTCGGGCCTTCGCCACGTCCGTAGCGGCCGTGGCTACGGCCGCGCAGGCGGGTAGCTCGGCTACGACGTGTCCGGCGGCGGGCGCCAGAGGCGCGGCATGAGCGTGTGGATCTGGCTCTCGGGCGTCGTCGAGATCCGCACGAGGACGTCCTTGAGATACGCCTCCGGGTTGATCCCGTGGAGCTTGCACGTCTCGACGAACGAGTAGATCACGGCGCCCCAGCGTCCGCCGTCTTCCGAGCCCAGGAATAACCAGTTCTTCAACCCCAGTTTCCATCCGCGGATCGAGCGCTCCACCCGGTTCGTGTCGATCTCGACCGCGCCGTTCTTCGTGTAGGTGAGGAGCCCCTCCCAGTGACCGCGCACGTACTGGATCGCCTGGCCGATCGGGCTCTTCGGGAGCACGATCTGGATCTCCCGGTCGAGCCACTTCTTGAACCGCCGCAGGATCTTCGTCGAGCGGCTTCGGCGGACGCGCTTCTTGCGCTTCGGGGACTGGCCCGCGATCTCGCGCTCGATCCCGTACAGACGCCCGATGAACGCGACCGCGACCCGGCTCCGCTCTTTGTCGCTCCCCTCCGCCTCAAGGAGCTTCCTCCTCGAATGAGCCCAGCAGTACGCGGCGAGGATCTGCTCCAGTTCGAGGATCGCGTTGTACCCGGGATAGGCGTCGACCTGGAGGACTCCGCGGAAGTCTTTCAGGAACTCCCGCGGCCACTTCTGCTCCCGGGTTTTGGTGAACTCGTACACGATCTGCCGGTGGAGGAGGTCTCCGCAGTACGACCAGATCCGCGCCTGCCGCGTCTTCCCCAACCCCGGCTCGAGAAGCCGGACCGGGGAATCGTCGGAGAAGATCACTTCGGAGGAGAGGACGTCCCGCTTCATCGCCTCGTAGATCGGAAGGAGGAGTTCCACGCACCGCGCGATCCACTGGCAGAGCGTCGAGCGCGGGATCGAGAGCCCGATCATGCCGAACATGATCTCCTCCCGGTAGAGCGGGAGGTGCAGCCCGTACTTCGCCCAGAGGACGTGGGCGAGCAAGCTCGGCCCGACCTTCGCCTTCGGGATCACCTGATCAGGCGGCTCGGCCTGGGCCACTCCGGTCTTGCAGCCCTTCGCGCAGGCGTACTTGGGACGGACGTCCTGAACGACGTAGAGTTCCGCGGGTTTGACCTCGAGGCGCTCCGAAATGTCTTCGCCGATCTTCGCCCGCGCCTCCTTGCACTTGGGGCAGGTCTTCTCGTGCTCGGCGACGTCGTGCACCACGACCTCGCGGCGCAGATCCGGTGGGATCACCTTGCGGCCGGACTTCCTCGACGCGGGCCGGGGCGTCGGCTCGGTTTCGGGCGGGGCCGCGCTCTCGGTCGGCTTCTCCAGCCTTCCGTAGAACTCGAAGAGTTGCTGCTCTTCGTGGATCCGCTCCGAGCGAGGGCCGTAGTGCTGTTTCCGGAGCTCGCGGATGTAGTGCTGGAGCAGCTCCGTCTGGCGCTTGAGATGCTCGTTCTCCAGGGACAGATTCGCGATGATGCCCTTCAGGACTCCGGGATCGTCGGGGAGGATGTTCGTCGTCGCGATCGTGGTCACGTCACTTATCGAACGCGACACGCGCGCTCGAAATACGAAAACCCGTCGCGCGAGAGAGAGATTCTTTAAAAAGTCTCGCGCGTCTCCGGCACGAAGCGCTTCCGGCGCTTCGCGCCCGCCAGGTCGATGCCTTCGAGGAGAAGCGTAAGCTCCGCCGCCTCGATCTCGAACCCCGCGGCGTCCTTCTCGGGAAACCGAAACGTCCCAACCTCGAGGCGCTTGTACCAGATCGCGAATCCGCCGCGCTCCCAATAGAGAATCTTCACGCGATCGCCGCGCCGTCCGCGAAAAACGAACAGGTGTCCGCTCAGGGGACTCTGCTTCAGGATCTCCGTCACCATCGCGGACAGGCGGTCGAAGGACCGGCGCATATCGGTCGGCTCGGCAGCGACGAAGATCCGCACCGAGGGCGGAAGCATCAGCACGACCGGTCCTCCAGCGCGGCTACGAGCTGCTTCAGCGTTTCCGGGTCGAAACCCGGGCGGACCCGGATCGTCCGGCCGCCCGCGACGAACTCGATCGCCGTCGCCGCCGGCTCTACCACGCGTACGGGAATAAAGGCCGCGCGCTTCGGCAGCGGCATGGGCGCCGACCTCGGCGCACGCGCCGCCGTGCGCCGCCGCGTCCGGTCCCGCCGGCGAAGCTCGGCGTCCCACCACGAAAGTACGGACACGGAGATCTTCTCGCGGCGCCCATAGTCCGCCTTGGATAGGCCGCTCGTCTTCCAGCGCGCGAGCACATCGCGCCAGTGTGCCTCGCGACGGGCGCGGGCCTCGGGTGCACGGCTGCCGTTCGGGGGATAGGGTTGGTTGGTCATCGCAGTTCCTCCTTTGCCCATTAGAACGGCGATGGCCGGACGAGAAATCAGGGATTCAAACCTGTGTTCGTGGAACGCTTACAGTTTCCCTGACTCTGCCGCCTCGTAGCCCGCCCGCGTTCTCTCTCCCGCGCGGCATGTGCCTGCGATATGGTGTCAGCCATACTTAGCGCCCACGGAGATAGATGCGCAGCATCAACAGCGTGATGCTCCAACGGCCTCCTCCGGTGTGCCCTGGCCCGCGACGTGTTGAATCTGCTGGGAGAAATGCGTTTCTGCGCAAGAAGCCGTTTCGCGCTCTGTCGAAATGCTTGACTCCAGGTTCTGTATATACCAATATACAGTGATGGCTATCAGCGCAGTACGCGACCTGACATCCATCCGACGGTTCTTCCTTGAGCCGGCCAACCCCCGCCAACGCCAATACGACGCCCTCCGCGCGTACTTCGTTGATGGACTGCCATCCGCCACGGTGGCCGCGCGCTTCGGCTACCGCGGCGGTTCCTTCCGCATGCTCTGCCACGGTTTCCGACGCGACCCCGACCCGCAGTTCTTCGTCACGCCGCGCGCCGGCCCGCGGACCACTTCGCGCAAGCTCGCTGCACGCGCGCAAGTCGTCGCACTGCGAAAGAAGAATCACTCCGTCTACGAGATCAGCGACATCCTGAAAGAGGACCCCATG
>JBBSVS010000205.1:0-2069 GCA_038046665.1 Thermoplasmatota archaeon | reverse complement strand
TGGGCCATCGCTACGAGCTCGTCCCGTTTCAACCCCCGCCCGAGGGCGTCGTCGATCGCGAGCGCGGTGCTCAGGGCGGCTCCCGCGCTCACGCCGAAGCCCTGGGACACGGGAAGAGGAGTGTCCGTGAGGATCTTCACCTCGTACGAGCCGTCCTTGAGGACCTTGGAGGCGGCCCGCTCCGTGACCTCGGCTTTCGCCCGCTTCCCGTTCATGAACACCTCCAGGGACGGCCTCGGCGCTTCACGGACCCGGGCCACGGATCGCACGCCGAGGCTCAGGGAAAGGCCGGCGCCTCGCGACCCCTTCTTCCTCGGGTCCTTGTCCTCAACCACCTCGAAGAAGGCGGTGACGTGCCCCGGGCAGAACGCCTCACCCTGAGACACCATGCAGGACCGCTCTCCAGATGCGCTCGGCCGCGAGGGCCTTGGTGCCCTCGAAGGTCGTCGAGCGCCCCTTGCGGTCGAAGATCGTGACGGCGGTGGCGTCGGCCTTCATGCGCGTGACGTCGTTCGCGACGACGAGGTCCAGGTCCGCCTCCTTCAGAAGGGCCATGGCCTTGGACTTGAGCTCCGTCGCGGTCACGCCCGCCTCGGCCTTGAAGCCCACGAGACTCTTCCGCGTCCCCTTGCGCAGGGTGCGCAGGACCTTCGGCGTGGGCTGGAGGTCCAGGGTGAGCGCCCCCTCGCGCGTGGGGATCTTCCCCTTCCGCTTCTTCGGGGCGAAGTCCGCCACGGCGGCGGGGACGAGGGTGATGTCCGCGTCTGTATCCTCGGCCATCGTCGCGAGGTCCGCGGTGGTCTCGAAAGCCTTCGTGGGTATCCACGGAGGCACGGGCGACTCGTGTCGGCCGAGCCACAGCTCTACATCTGCTCCGTGCTCGAAGGCGGCCTGGGCGAGTGCAATCCCTGTAGACCCGGTGGAGCGGTTGGAGACCACGCGGATGTCATCGATGGGCTCGACCGTGGCGCCCGCGACGACGAGGACCTTCACCCCGTGCAGATCCTTCGGCCCGAGGCGACGGATGATGCGGGCGACGATTCCGTCGGTCTCTGCCATCTTCGCCTTGCTCTCCTCCCACTTCGGCTCGATGATCTCGACACCGAGATCCCGCAGGCGGCGGAGGTTCACCGCGACGGCGGGGTTCTCCATCATGGTCTCGTGGGCGGCGGGCGCGATCTGGATCGGGATGCCGGACCCGAGGGCGTTCACCGCGTACGTCGTGACCGGTGTGTCATCGATGCCGTTCGCGATCTTGCTGATCGTGTTCGAGGTGCACGGGGCGATCAGTAGGAGGTCCGCGACGCCGTCCTTCCCGCACATCTTGAGGTATTCCATGGATCCGTCGAGACGCGTGACGACCTCGTGGCCCGTGGCGAACTGGAGCGCGTTCGGGTGGACGATGCTCATGGCGGCCTCCGAGAGGACCGCATGCACGTCGGCCCCGTGGCGGATGAGCTCGCGCGCGAGCTTCACCGTCTCCACGGCGGCGATGCTTCCCGTGACCCCGAGGACGATCGTCTTCCCCTGGAGCTTGAGGCTCTTCGCACCGCGAATCCGCTCCGCCGGGTGCATCGACGCGACGATTCGTCCCGGTCGATATATAGCTATGGCCCCGGCCCCGGATACCTTTATGCCGCCGGAAAGACCATGCCGCAGACCGGAGGAATGCCCGTGCAGCCTTCTGCCCCGCCGTATCCCGGTGCGTCGTCCCCCATGCCGCCCGGTCCCCTGCCGCCGAAATCGTTCCCCATGGAGAGCCTGCTCCTGATCACGGGCGTCCTGTTCGGTGTCCTCATCTTCGTGGGCCTCTTCGCGTACCACGCGATCCTCCTGACTCCATCGCCGACGGCGGCGCCGTACTATCCACCGCCGAGCACCGACCCCACCGTGGTCGCGTACCGGGATCTGATCCGGAACCTGGCGTGGATCTCCACGGCCGCTATGGACGCGGCCGTCGCCTTCAGCGTGACCCTTGCGTTCGTCCTAGGCGTCACGAAGTCGAACGTTGCGGACACGATGCGCCGCGGCCTGTTCATCTTCGCGGACGCCGACCTCAAGTTCGGCGA
>JBBSVS010000204.1:0-3452 GCA_038046665.1 Thermoplasmatota archaeon | reverse complement strand
TGCGCGGGCGGAGGCCGAGGCTTCGGGCCGCGACGAGGCCTGTGACGTCCATCGCCCCGAGAATCGAGCCTCGCGAGCGGCGGAGGATCTTCTTCGCCGCGGCGGGGTTGATGGCCTTCGAGCCGCCGCTCCGGGTGGAGGGCACCCTGGCGATCGTGATCCGCCCGGGGTGGAGGGTGACGATGCCGTCGAGCTCCCGCACCGCCACGTCCTCTCCCTTGGCGGCGTCTCCATCTGCCATCCCGCTCGACGGGGACGCGCGGTTCGGGTAGGCGACCAGGTGGCCCTCCTCCATGAAGAGGCCCACGCGGTCGCCCCGACGGATGGACGTGGCCGCCAGGGCGGCGGTCGTCTCCACGAAGGCCATCGTGCGCCCCGCCTGTTCCACGAAGGCGCGCAGCTCCCGCACTCGGGACAGGAGGAACTCGATCCCCTTCTTCGTCGCCCGGTACTCTCCGTCGACCACGGTGAGCATTCCATCCGCTTTCAGCCCCTTCAGATAATCGGAGGCTCCTTGGACCGTCATGTCGAGGCGCTCCGCGATCGTGCGCAGGCGCGTGTGGCGGTTCGCGATGACCTCGTACAGGAAGAGGAGCCGCGTGCTCTCGCGCAAGTCCCGGAGGAGCTTCATGGGGGACCCCATCCGCGCCCAGGGGAAAAGCCCGCGCCAACATTCTTAAATATTCAAGTCCATCTGAATTGCGTCAAGTGGGCTTGAGGAGGAGCGTCAAGTGCGGTTCACAAACGGGGCCTTCGTCGCCATCGGGGTCGCGGCGGTCTTCCTCCTGTCCTCCCTCGCCTTCCACGCGGCCGCGGCCTCGGTGCCCGAGGCGAGCGTCCAGATCCTGTTCGATCTGGGGGATGGGACCTATGCCTGGTCCCCGCGCTTGCCCGTCCTCAGCCCGTCCGCCTCGAACGCCACATGGAACGCCACCCTCCAGGCCGCGGCGGAGGA
This sequence comes from Thermoplasmatota archaeon, assembly GCA_038046665.1. Classification (GTDB taxonomy): domain Archaea; phylum Thermoplasmatota; class Thermoplasmata; order RBG-16-68-12; family RBG-16-68-12; genus RBG-16-68-12. The sequence continues at coordinate 2,497 of JBBSVS010000204.1, read as the reverse complement.
TGGTATATCGATCCAGTGGAGCTGGTACTCCTACTTCGGCGCTTTCGTCACCGGGCTCGGCGGACGGAACCCGCCCGCGGGCAACGGCCTCTTCCTCTGGAACGAGTCGACGCGCGCATGGGACCTCGCGAGCGTCGGGATCTCGAGCCTTGTCCTTCGCGGGAACGCCACGATCGCCCTCTCCAACTCCGCCTTCGATTCCGTGACCTATGCGACGCGGGTCCCGGTTCCCACCCCCGACGATCCCTATCCCGTGACGCAGTTCCGAGGTGACCTCCAGAACCGCGGCACCGCCCCCACGCCCGGACCGTTGACGAACACGACGCTCTGGGACCGCGCCCTCCCGCTCCAGGAGATCGCCGCCACACCGGCCGTGGGCCTGGGCCGTGTGTACGTGAACACCCTCGACGGGTTCTACGCCCTGGACGAGCGGACGGGCGAGGTCTCCTGGGAGAACCTGGCGGTGAAGGGCCTCTCCTCTCCCGCGCTCGTGGACAACACGGTCCTCGTCGGCGGCTCGGACGGGAAGATCCACGCCCTCAACGCGACGAGTGGGCAGGAGCGATGGAACACGACGCTCGTCGCCCATCCGATGTTCAGCGGGATCACCTCGAGCCCCAAGGTGGCCTACGACCTCGCCTACGTGGGCACGTTCAACGAATCGGGCGGACCGGGAGAGGTCGTGGCCCTCTGGATCAGCAACGGCTCGATCGCGTGGCGACACACGACGGCGTCCATCGACTTCTCCTCCCCCGCGGTCTACGACGGGTCCGTCTACATCGGCGTGATGGGCCGATACAACACGACGACCCAGGTCACCTGGGACCCGCCCTTCGGCGTGCTCGCCCTCGATGCGGCCACGGGCGGCGAGGAGTGGTTCTTCCCGACGAACGCGTCCGTGGCGGCCTCGCCCGTCGTCACGGCAGGCGTGGTCCTCGTGCCGGCGAAGAACGGCTACGTGTACGCGATCAACCGCAGTCACGGGGCCGTCCTGTGGAGTCGCTTCGTCCAGGCGGGCGTGTCCTCCCCCGCGCTCGATGGAGACACGCTCCTCGTGGGCGGCGGGTCCTTCGGGGAAGGCGGGCTCGTCACCGCCGTGGACGTGGCCTCGGGCACCTCGAAGTGGACCTTCCCGGCGAACGGGCCGGTCCAATCGTCCCTGACCGTGGCGGGCGGGACCGTCTACTTCGCCACGAACACCGCGAGCGGGACGATCTACGCGGTGAACGCGACCACGGGTCTCCTCGTGTGGTCCTACAAGCCGAGCCCCGCCCAGTTCATCCTCGGTTCTCCCGTCGTGGCCGACGGCCTGCTGTACGCGGTGAGCGACAACGGGCACGTCTATGCCTTCATGGACTTGCCGGCCCAGCACAGCACCGTCGTCCAGGACATGTTCTCGCCGTTGCTCATCGGCGCGGTCGGCCTCATCGCGATTGCGGTTGCCGTCGTCGTCCTTTGGATCCGGAGGTCCCGGCATGGTCCGTAGGATGAGCGAACGGGCTCAGGCCGTCATCTTCGTGGCCGTCCTGGCTGTGGCCATCACCGGCCTCTATGCGTACATCCAGGTGTCCCAGCCCCCGCCCGTGGCCGCGAGCGGGCTCGTGCGCGTGAGCCTCTTCATCGATGGAGGGAGCTGGACGATCGCCTACGGGCCTGTGGACACGATGAACAACACGGTCTTCAGCCTCCTGGGGGAGGCCTCCACAAAGCTCGGCTTCCTGGTGCAGGTGGTCCACTACTCGATCCCGAGCGGCGTCTTCGTCACGTCGATTAACGGCACGGCGAACGGGCAGGGCGGGGGGTACTGGCAGTACTGGGTCAACGGGGCGTATGGCCAAACGGCGGCGGACCACTTCCCCCTCAAGAACGGGGACACGGTCTCCTGGCGCTTCACGACGGACCAGGGAGGCAGCGCATGAACGCGCGATGGAAGGCCGCGGTGGACCGCGGCCTCGGAGACAAGAAGACGAGGATGCTCGGCCTCCTCCTGATCGCGGTGGGCGCTCTCGGGACAATCGTGATGCGGAACCTCGCGAACTTCGAGACAGTCTTCGTCGCGAGCCTTGTGGCCGGCTCCGTCCTCGGGCGGTGGTGGACCGTCCTCGTACCCATGACCGTCCTCGTCATCGTCGAGCCGGTCCTCTGGGGAGGACCCTACGCGATCTATTCGAGCCAGGTCATCCTCGGCCTGACGTTCTTCATCGTCACGGGCTTCCTGTTCGTCGGGATCGTGGGTCGCAGGCTCAAGCCGCGCATCGTCTTCCGCGTGAAATCCATCGCCCTCCTGACGACGATCAGCATCCCGATGACGATCGCCTACGACCTCTGGACCGACGTGGGCCAGTATGCCTTCATCGCGAAGCCCATGGGCCTGACCTTCTGGAACGTCCTCGAGGCCCAGGTGCCCTTCACGCTCTACCACCTGCTGAGCTCCCTAATCTTCGTGCCCCTCTTCGGCTCGGGCATCCTGATGCTGCACGCCCTGGGCTGGCCGCAG
>JBBSVS010000203.1:0-6536 GCA_038046665.1 Thermoplasmatota archaeon | reverse complement strand
GCCCTCGGGGGCGGCTGCGAGCTCGCGATGGCCTGCGACATCCGCCTCGCGTCGGACCGCGCGAAGATCGGGCAGGCGGAGATCAACATCGGCATCATCCCGGGCTTCGGGGGAAGCCAGAGGCTCCCACGCCTGGTGGGTCCCGGTTGGGCGGCGGAGATGCTCTTCACGGGGGACGCGATCGACGCGGCCACGGCGGAACGCACCGGCCTCGTGAACCGCGTGGTGCCTCACGACAAGCTCATGGACGAGGCGAAGGCCCTCGCCCACCGCATCCTGGCAAAGAGTCCGGTGGCCGTCGCCCTGGCGAAGGCCTGCCTGCGCGCCGCCCAGGAGATGCCCCTGTCCGCGGGCCTGTCCTACGAGACGGCCGCCTTCGGCGTCGTCGGTGCGACGCAGGACAAGCTCGAAGGCATGACCGCCTTCATCGAGAAGCGCAAGCCGGTCTGGAAAGGAGCCTGATCAGTAGGACTCGAACTCCTCTTGCAGGTCGATGACGACCTGCTCGAGGACCTCCTCGAAGGAGGAACTCCGGTACTCCCGCATCCCGCCCAGCTCGCTCTGGATGCGGGCGATGAAGTTGTTCGAGCTCTTCAGGAACTCCACGTTGACGAGGGACTCTTCCATGGGCACCCGCTCCGGTGGGCCTCGGCGCTTGCGCGCGCGAAAAGCGTAACAACGGTTCCTATTTAACGCTTCCCTACCGGTTCATCCGCGACGACAGACGCGTGTTTGCGCGGCCCGCGTTCGTTCCCGACTGAAGAACCTTTATCTAGGACTCACCCTTTGGCGAATCTCCTCGCACTGGATAACGGAGTGAGACGCCCTGGGAAACATCCGGCCGACCTATATCAAGCGCGTCGCGATCGAGCTCGTGAAGACGTATCCGAACGAGTTCACCGCGGACTACGAGCACAACAAGAAGAAGGTCTCCGAGCTCACCGACGTGAGCAGCATCATGATGAGGAACCGGATCGCAGGATACGTCACCCGCTACCGCCAGCGGCAGAGCGCCTGATCGACCCGGACGGGCTCCCCCGGAGCCCCGGCACCCTCGGGAGCGGAAGAAATGAGCTACGCCGTCGAGACCCGTGACCTCACCCGTATCTTCGCGGGCAAGAGGAAGTGGTTTCGTCGCACGAAGGCGGAGGCCGAGGAGGACGGCGCGGGCACCGGACCCGTGACGGCCCTCGATGGCGTGAACCTGCGGATCAAGGAGGGTGAGCTGTTCGGCCTCCTCGGGCCCAACGGCGCCGGGAAGACCACGCTTATCAAGATCCTCTGCACGCTCCTCCTGCCGACGTCGGGCCAGGCCTTCGTCGCCGGCCATGACGTGGCGAAGGACGTCTTCCCGATCCGCCAGCGGATCAACATGGTCTCCGGCGGGGAGACCTCGGGCTACGGCCTCCTGACCGCGCGAGAGAACGTCTGGATGTTCTCCCAGTTCTACGGCGTGCCCTCCAAGGTGGCGAAGGAGCGCGTCGACGAGCTCATGCACGTCTTCGGGCTGTGGGACAAGCGCGACGCGAAGGTGCGCATGCTGTCCTCGGGCCAGAGGCAGAAGATGAACATGGTCCGCGGCTTCGTCACGGACCCGGACATCCTCTTCTTGGACGAGCCCACCCTCGGACTGGACGTGAACGCCGCGCGGACGATCCGGGACTACGTGATGAACTGGGTCTCCGACAAGGCCGGCAAGACGGCCCTCCTGACGACGCACTACATGGCCGAAGCCGACGAGATGTGCGATCGCATCGCGATCATCGACAACGGCCGCATCCTCGCCTGCGACACGCCCGAGAACCTCAAGAAGATGATCCGCACGGAGACGACGTTCCGCCTCGAGGTGGACCCGCTCCGGGAGACGACTGCCTTCAAGGCCCTCCCGGGCGTGAAGAACTTCTCCCACAAGCAGGACGCCACGACGAACCGCTCCCAGCTCACCTTCATCCTGGAGGACGAGGCCCCCGTGGCGGAGATCCTGAGCGCCATCAGCGCGCAGGGTGCCAAGGTGCATTCCCTCCAGAAGTCCGAGCCCACCCTGGAGGACGTCTTCATCAGCATGGTCGGGCGGGGGTTCGGATGAGCGCCGCCACGGTCCGCCGCTCGGACCTCAAGTTCCGCGTCTCCCTGAACCTGCGTTCCGTGCTCGGGCGGGCGTACCCGCGTGTGATCGGTGCGAACCGCGAACCCTCCTGGATCGTCTTCGAGGGGATCCTCCCCCTCCTCGGCATCGCGGCCTACGTGTTCATCTACCAGTCCTTCAGCGAGGCGGCGATCGCCGCGATCAGCGCGGGGCAATGCGGGGCGAGCGCCTGTACCTCCCCGGAGCAGCAGGCCGCCTTCCTCCAGGCCGCGAAGGCGAACGTGAACGCCCTCGTGGCCTCCGTCGTCCTGGGCGGCACCATGGTGGCCTTCTGGCTCAACGTCCTCTGGTCCATGGCCAGCCAGCTCTACTGGGAGAAGGAGATCGGGAATCTCCAGCTGTACATGATGGCCCCGATGAACCGCATGGCCCTCCTCGGCGGCATGGCCGTGGGCGGGATGTTCATGACCTCCGTGCGGGCGATCGCGACGCTCGTCGCCGGCGTCGTCGTCTTCGGCGTGGTCTTCCAGGTCGCGGATCCGTTGATGCTGCTCGCGGTGTTCTTCGTCACCCTCGTGGCCCTCTACGGGATGGGGATGATGTTCGCGTCCCTGTACCTCCTGTGGGGGCGGGAGGCGTGGAACCTGTCCGCCCTCATGGAAGAGCCCATCTTCTTCTCCAGCGGCTTCTATTTCCCCATGGGCGGGCTCTTCCGCATCCCGGGCTGGGGATCCGCCGTGGCCCTCGCCGGCTCGATCGTCCCCGCGGGGCTCGGACTCGACGCGATGCGCCAGCTCACCCTCGGACCGACGGCCTTCGGCGGCCAGCTCTGGGTCCTGAGCGCGCTCGTCGAGCTGGAGGTCCTCGTGGTCCTGGCCGTCGTGTTTCTCATCCTCGCAAGGTACTGCCTGGCGTACCTAGAGACACTCGCGAAGCGAGAGGGGAAGCTGACCTCACGGCATCAGTGAAGACGTACTGGAGCACGTTGAAGACGGCCGCCTGGCTCGGCTGGGAGATGGACTCGAACTGGACGGAGCCTTGGCTCTTCGTCGTGTACAGCGTGATCAAGCCGGTCGCGGGGGCCTTCATCCTCGTGCTCATGTACCTCGTGTTCACGATCATCGGCAACGTGCAGAGTTCGACCCTCTTCGACTTCATGTACGTCGGGAACGCGTTCTTCATCTTCGTGGGGACGACGCTCTTCGGCACCTTCCAGGTCATCCAGTCCGACCGGGAGTGGTACCAGACGATCCGGTACGTCTACATCTCCCCGATCTCCTTCTACGTGTACATCCTGGGCCGAGCCGCCTCGAAGATCGCGGTCGCGACCTTCGCCGTGGTGTTCACCCTGATCTTCGGCGTCCTCTTCCTCGACGTCCAGATCCATTTGACCCTCGACGAGCTGCCCTTGCTCCTTGCGAGCCTGGCCCTCGGCCTCTTCGTGCTCCTCGCGATCGGCGTGACCCTCGCCGGCTGCACGTTCCTCATGGCCCGCCACACCCAAGGCCTCGCCGAGGCCATCCCGGGCCTCTTCTACGTGTTCTGCGGCGTCCTCTTCCCCCTCTCGGTCCTCCCCGACTGGATCCAGCCGGTGGGCCGGGCGATCCCGCTCACGTACTGGTTCGACATCACCCGCCGGATCCTCCTGGTGGGGTCGCCGATGAACACGGGCCTGACGGGATACGGGGACCTCGAGATCATGGGCTTGCTCCTCGTGTCCTCCGTGCTCTTCTTCCTCCTGAGCCTCGGCGTCTTCAAATTCGGGGAGTTGCTCGCGCGCAAGGCCGGGAAGATCGACATGCTCACGTCTTACTGAGGCGCCCGGCGCGACGTGCGGGCCAGGGCCTGCTCCGCCCGGTACGGGAGCCGCTGGACCGCGCCGCACGGGAGGCACGTGACGACGATGTGCCCGCGGCCCACGCGGACGCGTGCGTTGACGGAGGGAACGAGGTACGCGAGGCACTTCTTGCAGAAGCGACGTCGGAACTGCGGGGGGACGCGGACGTTGTACCGCATCCCGATCCGACGCGCGAGCTCCACGTAGCGGCGCGCGCGGGCCTCATGGCGGACGAGGGCCTCCTTCTCCGCCAGGTGGAACAGGATCTCCATCCTCTCCAGGGCGATTCGGCGCTCCATGCCCCGGTGGCGGCGTTTCGTCACGCGGGCCGCAGGGGCGGGGGCCCATAAAATCCTTCCCGGAGGCACAGGCCGCGCGGTGCGCGGCCAACGTTTAACTATGGACGCGGGCTTTCTCGCGCGGGGCTTCCGTGCAGGGCCGCGTCAAGAGAATCTTCCGGAACGTCGGGGGCCACGTCGACCTGATCGTCTTCCTGAACTCGACGGAGCCCCACATCGACATGTCCTTCTTCTACGCCACGGGCCTCACGGACGGTCTGTTCGAGGGATGCGGCGCGTGGTGCTACCCGGACGGCCACGCGGAGATCACGACGTCGGCCCTGGAGGAGGAGACGGCGAAGAAGAGCGGGCTGCCCCTGCATCTCTTCCAGCACCGAGACGAGCCCACGAAGCTCATGCGCAGGCTCCTCGCGGGGCACAAGCGCATCGGGGTGAACGCCTCGGAGCTCACCCACGAGGCCTTCACGCGACTCCGGAAGCTCGCGCCCAAGAGCGCGAAGTTCGTGGACGTCTCCCAGGCCGTGCTGAACGCCCGCCTCGTCAAGGACGCGAAGGAGCTCGAGCTCATCCAGAAGGCCTGCGACATCGCTTCCAGGTCCTTCGAGCAGACCCTGTCCTTCGTCCGGCCGGGAGTCAAGGAATCCGAGGTGGCGTCGGAGCTCGTGTACCGCATGCAGAGGAACGGGGCTGCGGGGCCGTCCTTCCGGACCATCGTCGGATCGGGGCCGAACGGCGCGGAGCCCCACTACACCGCGGGCCCACGGAAGCTCCGCAAGGGCGACCTCGTGGTCATCGACTTCGGCTCCCTGTACCAGATGTACTGCTCCGACATCACGCGCACCGTGGTCCTGGGCAAGGCCTCCGCGGAGCAGCGGCGGATGTTCAACACGGTCGCCCGAGCCCAGAAGGCCGCCCTGGCGAAGATGAGACCCGGGGTGAAGGGCAAGGCCGTCGACGCGGCCGCGCGGACGCTCATCGACTCCACGAAGTACAAGGGTCGCTTCATCCACGGCCTCGGCCACTCCATCGGCCTCGCGGTCCACGACGGCGGCGGGCTCTACGCCTCCAGCGAGCTCGTGCTGCGGCCGGGCATGGTCATGACGGACGAACCCGGCGTCTACATCCCCGGATTCGGCGGCGTGCGGATCGAGGACGACGTCCTGATCACGTCGAAGGGAGCGAGATGCATGAGCACGGCGCCCAGGGAGCTCCTCGAGCTCTGATCATCGAGGGGCCGTCGGGACGCGCGGCTGGGCCGCGAACTCGCGCGCGAGGATGCTCATCCGCAACACGTTGAGGAACCGCCCGTCCTTGTAGACGTCCTCGCGGTGGATTCCCTCCCGCTGGAACCCGCACTTCTCGTACGAGCGGATGCCCCGGGCGTTGTGCTCCAGGACGTTCAGGGAGATCTTGTTCAGCCCGAGCACGTCGAACCCGTAGCGGAGGGCGGTCCGCAGCGCCTCCGTTCCGTACCCGCGGGACCAGTACGCCGGCTCCCCGATCATGACCCCCAGCTCCGCTTTTCGGTGCACGCGATTCACTCTGTGCAGCCCGAGGTTGCCCACGTGGTTCCCATCGACCTCGATCGCGAAGATCTGCTCGTCGGCGCGCCGCTTGTACTCCCCGAACCACCGCTCCTCCTCCGCCAGGGTGATGGGCGCGTTCCTTCCGAGGTACTGGGTGACCTGGGGGTCGCTAAACCACCTCACGCAGCGACGCAGGTCACCCGGACCGAGGGGGCGCAGTGTGACGCGAGGCCCCCGCAGGACGCGGTGTTCGTCGATCAAGGAGAGAGCCCACCGCCCCCGGGCCTAGATAATCTTTTTCAGCTGAGGGTCAGCGTCAGGACGGCCCTCGCGATCCCTCCGTCGCCGTCGTCTACGGTCAGCGTGACCACGTAGGTGCCTTCCGCCGCGTACGCATGCACGGCGATCGCGGTCACGTCGAAGGGCGAGACGCCGCCCATCCCCTCCGGCGACTCGGAGGGCGGGCCGTTCGGGTAGAGCTGCGTCCGGTTCGTGCCATCGCCGAAGTCCCAGTGGGCCGTGAGGCCGTCCGCGCCGGGGTCGTGGAGACGGGCCTGGAACGTAACGCCCTCCTGCAGGAAGAGCGGCAGGAGGTTCGCGAAGGACCAGCTCCATGTGGACTCGTGCTGCGTGTTGAAGTCATGGAAGAGGCGCACCGCGCGCCCGCCGGGGAACGTGACGAGGAGCCACGCCGGGCTGTCTCCGTTCGGCTGACCATTCACCTTGTTGTCCAAGGGCGTGTAGTCCACGGAGGCGGAGATCCCTCGGGAGAGGTTCATCACGAGGCG
>JBBSVS010000202.1:0-1095 GCA_038046665.1 Thermoplasmatota archaeon | reverse complement strand
ACGTCCGGCGTCTCGACGAGCGTGGCCATCGAACGCGCTCCGAGGCTGTCCGCCGCGAGGGGCACGATCTTCATCGGAACACCGCGTCCGCCCAGACCTGACGCTTGACCTTGTGGAAGCCCAAGGCGGGCGTGAGCTGGAGGGAGGCCACGTTGTCCACGTATGCGTGCAGGGCGGGGATCTTGCCGCGCGCGAGGATGCCCTTGATGAGCGCGGAGCCCACGGACTTGGCGTACCCCTTCCCGCGATACGCCTCGACCACATGGAGGAAGCCCATCATGGAAACCCTCTCCGTCTCGAAGTGCGTCAGGGCCCAGGCGACGGGCTTCCCTTCCTCGGTGATACCGTAGGCATGGCCCGCCTCGATTCGGGAGCGGACGTAGGGCTCGGCAGGCCAGTCGGGATCCCAGACCTTCGCAATCATCGCCGCCCACTCCGGCGTGAGGGGCCGTACCTCGCGCGTCTGCTGGTCCACGAAGTCCTCCTTGTCGAGGGCGAAGAGCCAGGCCGTGCGCGCCTGCATCTCCTCCGCCTTTGTCTCGAAGAGCGGGAGCTGCCATTCCTCGGTCAGATGGAGGAAGGCCGGCCCGGGCGGGACTGCCGGGATCAAGTCCCGCGCCGCAGGCGCATCGACGGCGTGCATCGCGATTCCCGTCGCGCCGGAGGCCCATTGGGGCTTCGCCATCGCGAGGACCGCCTTCGGGGGAAGCCCGTCCGTGTACACGTCGCGATAGTCTGACAGCTGGAATGCGCGGTTCCACACGACAGCGTTGCCGACGGGATCTGCCTCGAGGAAGGGACGGACCTGATCCCTCTCCGAGCCTGTGAGCGGTTGCGTGGACCTGCGATACGACGCGGCCACAAAAGGCTTAGCGAGCCGCTGGCGCGCGGGGGATTTCCTTCTCGATTGCTTCGGCCGCGGCTCCCGGGTCCGCAGCTTCGTAGATGGCCCGCCCGACGATGACTGCGTCAGCGCCGGCCAGGATCGCGTCCGCGGGTCTGCCTCCCTGGGCCCCCACCCCCGGGGCGAGGATGAGCTTCGAGCCCACGAGGCCCCGCAAGACCTTGATCCGCTCCGGGCGTGTGGCCGGCGCG
>JBBSVS010000201.1:0-2528 GCA_038046665.1 Thermoplasmatota archaeon | reverse complement strand
TGACGAGCATAGCGCCCGCTTCCTCCGCCTTCTTCGCGAGCCACGCGTCGAACTTCGGCCGGAGGGCCGTGAAGGAGATCGCCTTGCCCTCAGAGAGCTTCGGGGAGTCGAAGGAGATCCCGAGGGACGCGTCCTCCGTGAGGAAGGCCATGTTCTCCTTCGTCACGAAGCGCTCGACCGGACAGTCCTTCGCCCAGTCCGGCACGAGTTCGAACAGCGGCCAAGCGTAGATCCGCCCCCCGAACATGTTCTTGGAGCCCGGGGCCCGCCCGCGTTCCACGAGGAGCGTCGAGAATCCCTTGCGGGCGAGCGTGAGCGCCGCCGCGGAGCCGGCAGGGCCGGCCCCCACGACGACCACATCAAAACGCTCCACCATTTTACCTTGTCTCAGGCCGGAAAAGCGCTAGGGGTAAAAGCCTTTGCGCGGGCCTGAGCGCCGAACACCCCTTGTCTCAGGCAACGGGCATGAGCTTGAGCTGGAACTCGCACCGCGGGCGTCCCTGGGCCCGCAGGCGGTCTCCTCGCACAGGAGCTCCCGGCCCAGGAGGCTGCGGGCCGCGCCGGCCAACCAGCCCGCGAGGAAGTGGCACGCGGGCTTCTTCGTGGGCCCGTAGCTCTCGGCGATGGGACTGTGCTCCAAGGCCAGGACGAAGCGCAGGGCCTCGAAATCCAACGACCGTAGGTGAACCGACCCCAGCCTAGGAGGGCGAGGATGTCCGCCATACGCTTCAGGACCTCGGGGCCCAGGCTCGAGAGGTCGAAGCCCTCCAGGAGCTCCTTGACAAGGACGTGGCCCTCCATGAAACTCCTCTCTCCGGCGAGGTAGATGATACCCTTCGTGGACGCGCCCACGGTCTCCTCGAGCTGCTTCTGGATGGCCACCAGGGTCTCCGGGCGCAAGAGGAGGAAGCGGTTGCCGAAGACCTGGAGCGTGCCCGACTGGGGATCGAGGTGCGAGTATTTTTCGATGATGGCCTTGGCCTCGTCGTCGGGGATGGCCGCCAAGTCCACCTCAGGGCCGATGAGGCGGGCTTTCCGCGGTCGGTCGGGCATGGTATCCTGCCGCTGGCGGTCTCGAACCACGCCAGGCGACCGAGGGACCAGGGGCTAGACGATAGAAGGCTTCTGCGTCGTTCCCCTGAGCGATAACATCCTCGGGCACTCCCCCGGGCGGGCGGCGTGGACTCGGGCAACCCTTATTACGGCGACTTCGCTTCCGCTCGGCGGACAGCATGCCGGAGCCGGCGAAGCCCGACGCCTCCAGGCTCCTGACCGCGTACGACCGCGTGGGCCTGGACAAGTTCGAGTTCGACGAGAAGCCCTTCATCACGGTCGACACGCAGATCTGCCGGTCGTGCGAGGGGAAGCCCTGCCTGTACGTTTGCCCGACCAATGTGTACCGCCTCGAGAAGGGCGAGCTTGTCTACAACACGGAAGGCTGCATCGAGCTCGGGGCCTGCGCGATCGTGTGCGAGCACATCGGGAAGGGCGCGATCCGGTGGTCCTACCCGCGGGGCTCCTACGGCGTCCAGTTCCGCTTCGGCTAATCGCGGGCCGCAGGGCTCAGATTGATAAACGGGGTCGTCTTACTTCCGACGTCCATGCTCACGGAACGGAAGCCGGAGTGGCTCCGCGTCCGGCCTCCCGCGGGCGAGAACTACGCCCACCTGAAGTCCCTCCTGCGGGACCTGGGCCTCCACACGGTGTGCGAGGAGGCCCACTGCCCGAACGTCTGGGAGTGCTGGGGCGGCGGGACCGCCACGATCATGCTCCTCGGGGACGTGTGCACGCGGGGCTGCCGCTTCTGCGCGGTGAAGTCGGGGAACCCCCACGGGATCGTCGACCTAGAGGAACCGAGGAAGGTCGCGACGGCGATTGCGGAGCTCGGCCTTTCCTACGTCGTCCTGACGTCCGTGGACCGGGACGATCTCACCGACGGCGGTGCGTCCCACTTCGCCGCCACGATCCGGGCGATCAAGGCCCGCGACCCGGACGTCCTCGTGGAGGCCCTCATCCCGGACTTCCAGGGGGACCGGGAGGCGGTGCGGACCGTCGTCGAGGCCCGGCCGGACGTCCTGGACCACAACGTGGAGACCGTGCGGCGACTGCAGGGCGTCGCACGGGACCGCCGCGCGAACTACGAGCAGAGCCTCCAGGTCCTGCGGGATGCGAAGGCGATGCGCGCAGACCTCTTCACGAAGTCCTCGATCATGCTCGGCCTCGGGGAGACGCGGGAGGAGGTCCTCGAAACCATGGAGGACCTCCGCGCGAACGAGGTGGACATCCTGACCCTGGGCCAGTATCTGCGGCCGAGCGAGTGGCACCTGCCCGTGCAGGAGTACGTGCCGCCCGAGGCCTTCGACGAGTTGCGTGAGGCCGGCGAGGCCTTGGGCTTCCTCTACGTGGTGGCGGGCCCGCTCGTGCGGTCCTCCTACCGGGCCGGCGAGTTTTTCCTCGAGCGGGTGATTCGGGGGCGGAAGGCCCCGACTGCGGGGTGAGGGGATGGCGGACGACCAGCTCCTTCGGAT
>JBBSVS010000200.1:0-2438 GCA_038046665.1 Thermoplasmatota archaeon | reverse complement strand
ATGCGCATCGATGCGGCACAGATGCTCGTCCTGCGGGCCGCGTGGCTCAAGGACCACGGGCAGCCCTTCAAGCGAGAGGCGGCGATGGCCAAGCTCTACGCGAGCGAGATGTCTTCCTTCGTGACGAACAAGGCCGTCCAGATCCATGGCGGCTATGGATACATCAAGGACTACCCTGTCGAGCGGTTCCTCCGGGACGCGAAGCTCACGGAGATCGGCGAGGGCACGAGCGAGGTGCAGCGGCTCGTGATCGCACGGGAGCTCCTGCGAGGCCGGTGAGTCCGCGGTTTGCGCAGGGAAGGCCCTTCACGGGGGGGTCGTGGGAGGGCGATACTCCGGCGAGGTCGCGGGCGGCCGCCAGACCGGGGCGGGAGTGCCGCAGAACGGGCAGAACGGATAGCCGATGGGGACGTAGCGGCCGCAACCCTGGCAGAAGCGGACGGTCCTCGGCATGGCGCCGAACGTCCCGCCCGGGTTCCAGGCGATGCCCAGACATCCGCCGACGATCCCCAGGACCATGCCCACGAAGAACCCTCCGAAAAGGCCGCCGAGCCAGGAGAAGAGGCTCATCACCGAGAACACCACGATGAGGACGCCCCAGATCACGTGCTGGTCCGGCCTCTGGTAGAGCATAGCGCAGCCCGCGAGGACGACGATGCCCGTGGTGATCGCGACCATCGCGAAGACGAGAGTCGACCCGTAGGGGTAGTAGCTGTAATTGAAGAAGACGAGACCGAACACGCCGCCCGCAACGATGAGGAGGCCGCCTAAGAGCGAAAGGATGAACGGCGTGATGGGGCGGTCGACGGGATGATAGCCGGCGTTCGTGGAAATCAAGCTTGGCGGAACCAGGACAATCCCTCCTCGGATCCGCATCCGAGAGTGGTTACTTAAGACCGAGGTAAAAGTAAGGCCTCGGGCTAAAGACGCTCGGAGAGGGGGTCCATCACCCGGGAACCTTTAAGGTTTCGCGACCCTTCGGAGGCGACGATGCCGGCGAGTGACTACGAGGTCGAGCTCTTCCGGACCCAGGGCTTCACCCGCCAGACCTGCTCGAAGTGCGGCCATGCCTTCTGGTCCCTCGGCCAACACGAGACCTGCGGCGAGGCGCCCTGCCAGGAATACGACTTCATCGGTGCGTCGCCTTTCAAGAAGAAGCTCACCTACCGCGCGATGCGCGAGGACTTCCTCTCCTTCCTCGAGCAGAACGGGCACGCCCGCGTGAAGCGGTACCCGATTGTCGCGCGCTGGCGGGAGGACGTGTTCTTCACGCAGGCCAGCATCTACCCCTTCCAGCCTTGGGTCATCAGCGGCGCCGCGAGCCCGCCGGCGAACCCCCTGGCGATCAGCCAGCCCTGCGTGCGCTTCAACGACGTGGACAACGTGGGCAAGACGGGCCAGCACTTCACGATGTTCGAGATGATGGCCCACCACGCCTTCAACTTCCCCGGGAGGTTCATCTACTTCAAGGACCACACGGTCGAACTGTGCCACGGCTTCCTGACGGAGCGGCTCGGCCTCGATCCCACCTTTGTGAGGTACAAGGAGTCCCTGTGGAAGGGCGGCGGGAACAGCGGACCCTGCTTCGAGGTCGTCTTCGGCGGGGTCGAGCCCGCCACCCTGGTCTTCATGATGAACCGGGACGTGAACGGCCACACCGTGCCCATGGACACGCAGGTCGTGGACACGGGCTACGGCCTGGAGCGGCTCACGTGGATCTCCCAGGGGGCCACCTCCGCCTACGAGGCGGTCTTCGGGGACGCCCTCGCGTACCTCAAACGGGCCACGGGTGCCAAGAAGGTGGACGACCGGATCCTCATGGAGTACTCCAAGGTCGCGGGCATGCTGAAGGTGGAGAACCTCGCGGACATCCGCGATATCCGCAGGATGACCGCGGACCGTGTGGGAACCACCGTTGAGGAGCTCGTGGCCCAGGTCTCTCCCCTGGAGTCCCTGTACACGGTCTGCGACCACGCCCGTGCGCTCATCTTCCTCCTGGGCGACGGCGTCGTGCCGTCGAACAGCCGCGAGGGGTACTTCGCTCGGCTCCTAGTCCGCCGCGGGCTGCGGGTGCTCAAGAATCTGAACATCTCCTACACGCTCGCAGACACGATCAGCTTCATGATCGACCAGATGCGGGAGGACTACCCGGAGTTCTTCTTCATCAAGGGAGACATCCTCAAGCTCCTCAAGGTCGAAGAGGAGCGATACAAGGAGACGCTTGAGAAGGGCCGCGTGATCGTGGGGAAGCTCGAGGGAGACCTCAAGGCCGATGGCAAGTCCTTCGATGTGGGCACCCTCCTGGAGCTCTATGACAGCCACGGGCTGAACCCGGACGTCGTGCGGGAGTTCACGACGTTGCCGGTCGAGGTCCCCGACGACTTCTACGCCCGCGTCGCTGCCCGCCATGAGCAGCCCACAAAGGAACCGGAGAAGAA
>JBBSVS010000199.1:0-3359 GCA_038046665.1 Thermoplasmatota archaeon | reverse complement strand
GGCGGCGGGATTCGGCTGCATGGCGGCCCTCGACATGGAGAAGTGGCTCCAGACCCACGAGTGACCTCAGCCGGTGTTCCGTAGGCCGTGGGAGATCCCGTTAATCGTCAGCAGGATGCCCCGGAGCAGTTCGGGATCGTCGCTCCCCGTGCGACGCCTCCGGTCCAGCAATTCTGCCTGGATGAAGCTGAGAGGATCCAAGTACGGACTCCGCCGCGCAACGGATTCCTTCATCGTGGGGTCGGTGTCGAGGATTTCGCGCATCTCCGCCGTCTCAAGGATTTGGCGGACGGCCCTCCCCTGCTCGGCTCGGATGAGACCGAAGATCCGCGCACGCACGCTCCGGTCCGAGACCAAATCCGCATAGCGGCTCGAGACGGTCATGTCCGACTTGCTGAGCACCATCTGGCCCATGTCCAGCAGGACGGCGAATCGGGGCCACTCCCGCGCCATGCGTCGAAGCAAAGACCGATCGGGCTCCGCCTCCAGGGCGGAACCAATGGAGTACCAGCCGGGCAAGTTGTGGCGGTTCTGCATCCATGCGAACACCCAGGGAATGGCCCGAAGGTCCTCGATCCGGAACGTGCCCTTCCGGCTCGTCGGACGCGAACCGATGTTCAGCTCGCCGATCTCCCGAATGGGGGAGGCCTGCTCGAAGTAGGTCGTGAGGCCAGGATCGCGGACCACGAGGTCCCGGTACGCGCGTAGGCCCGCGGCGGACATCGCTTCCATGGAGGCGATCCACGCCGGATCCGGTTCTCCGGCCCGCTCGCCCATGGCCAGGAGGAGCCCGCTCAGGAGCTGTTCCGTCTCCCGCAGGGCGGTACCCGAATGGAAGTACTTCGACGAGAGGACCTCGCCCTGCTCCGTGATCTTGATGCGCCCGGTGGCTACCCCCGGGGCGAGGGCCCGCATCGCCGCGTAGGTGGGCTCGCCCCCGCGGCTGACGGACCCGCCCCTCCCGTGGAAGACCGTAAGCCGCACCCCCGCGGTCTCGCTCCGCCGCGCGATCTCCTGCTGGGCGCGGTACAGGTACCAGCGGGAGGCGAAGATGCCTCCGTCCTTCATGGAATCGCTGTAGCCCACCTGGACCTCCTGGTACCACTTCCGGAGACGCAGGTGCCTTCGGTACGCGGGGTTCGCGTACAGGACCGCCATGGTGTCGCCGCACCGCGCGAGGGCGGCCATCATCTCGAAGAGGGGGCAGACATCGATGCGACTGTATCCCTCCCGAAGGTCCACCAGGCGGAGGATCTTCGCGAGGAGGAGGACCTCCAGGATGTCGCTCGCGTCCTGGCTCATGCTCAGAACGATCGTGGGCATCATGGACTCGCCGTACTGGTCCTGGATTTCCGCGAGGGTGCGCAGGGCTTCGACGACGCGGGCGCCGTCGCCGGAGACGCGCAGCTCCTTGGGTCGGAAGCGGGAGGCGATGAGCTCGGTGAGGAGATGGATCTTGTCCGATTCCTCCATGCGCGCGTAGGCCTTCGCCTCCCCCGTAGCCGCGAGGATCTGGGCCACGGCGATTCCGACGTCCCTGGAGTGGAGGCGGAGGTCCAGAGAGGCGAGATGGAACCCGAAGGTCTCCGCCTGGCGAATCACGTCCTCCAATGGGCCGTCGGCCTCGTCCGCACCGCCGTTCTCCCGCAAGGAGGATTGAAGCAACCGGAGGTCCGCGAGGAGCTCCGCGGGCGTCTGGTAACCGTCCTTGCGCCGCGCGAGGGCCGCGCCGACCTTGTGACCTATGAACGTGACCTTCGCGCGGTGGTGCTCGTCCTTGTTGACCTGGCGGATTTCGCGCCAGACCTCTGGGTGCTCCCGGCGGTCCCTCAGGAGGGAGGCCATCAGGGTCGGCGAGGCGGGCACGTAGCGGGCGCTCTGCGTGAGCACATCGATGAGCCCGTACAGGATGGTCGCGTATCGCTTCAGGAGGAAGGTCCTCTGAAGGCGCGCCGCCTCCCGCATCGTCTCGGGCGTGACGCTCGGGTTCCCGTCCATGTCCGAACCACGCCAGGAGCCGAAGTGCAGGAAGGTTGGGACGCGGCCACCGTCGGCACCGTACACGTGGACGAGGGCTCGGGAGAGCTCGCGGTAGAAGGCAGGCACCAGGTCGAGGACGACGTGATCGAAGTAGAAGAGCCCCATGCGTATCTCGTCGATCACCCGCGGCCTGCGGAAACGCAGCTCGTCGCTCTGCCACAGGCCTTTGACCTCGCGCTTGAGCTCGCGCCGGATGGCCTCGCGCTCCGTCGGGATGAGCCGCTCCAGGTCCAGGCGGATGAGCAGGCCCTGGATTCGACGAAGCCGCTCGAGGATGGTCCGTCGCTTCGGCTCCGTGGGATGGGCGGTGAAGACCAAGCCGATGTCCAAGGCCGAGAGGAGCTGCCGGGCCTCCCCAAGGTCGACGCCACGGTCCTTCAGACGCTGGAGCGTTTCCTCCAGGGATTCCGGTGCGGGCCTCCCGCCGGAGACGAACGCCCGCAACTGACGGACGCGGTCCAAGTCCTCGACGAGGTTCAACAGCAGGAAGTGGAAGGAGAAGGCCCGCGCGACGGCGCTCGCCTGCTCGAGGGAGAGGGATTGCGCGACCTCGCGGAGCCTCCGATCGGCGTCCACGGAAGCGGGTCCGTGGAGACTTCGAGCGTCCTCACGGAATCGGTCCGCGAGGACGAGGAACTCCAATCCGACTTCGTCCTGGAGGACCTCGCGCAAGACGTCCTCGATCAGGGCGACGTCGTCCCGGACGGTCCGCGGACCCTTGGCCATCGGACCTCCGCATGGGGCGGCCCATCTAAAGGGGTTCGGTCTTTTCCCTAGGAAGGCGACACCACGAATCGGAATCTTGAAGTAAGAACGGACCCTTCGCCGCGTCGAGGGACGACCCCGTGGTGCGCATCTTCCGAGGCGGCGTGCTCGACGAGCGCTTCGAGGGCTCCGTCGTGGTCATCGGACCGCGGCCCACGCAGATGACCGGCCTGGTCCGAGGTGACCTCTTCGTGCGGGACAACAGCGTGTGCGAGGTCATCGGGATGGTCTCGGGCAACCTCCTCGCGGAGCGCACGGGGAAGGCGATCCTCCGCGGGCTCGTCACTAAGTCCTGCAAGGCTGCGGGCGGAGACCTGGAGGTCTACGGCCTCGTGATAGGCGACGTGGCCAACGAGGGCGGCCGCGTCTACGTGGACAAGGGTGCGGTGGTCCGCGGGAAGATCACGGGCCAGGTGCACGACGCCCCGCTGCCCCCCATGGCGCCGACCGCTCCCGCTCCGAGCCCGCCCAAGCCGCCGGCGCCTCCCGCGGCTCCCACCTAGTGTGGTGCGCCAGCCAGATCTACGTTTAACCGGTTCCACCGGACCTTCTCG
>JBBSVS010000198.1:0-1762 GCA_038046665.1 Thermoplasmatota archaeon | reverse complement strand
GGCTCGCCGCGGAGCGCACCGTCATGGAGGATGACACCGCCTCGACCGCCGTGCCCGCCTGGCTGACGGCCGTGACGCGCAGTTTCAGGTTCGACGTGCCCTGCGACGGGACCGTCCAGAGGTAGAAGCCCGCGGGCTCCAGCCCCTTCGTGATCACCGTCCAGGGTCCGTTGTCCACGGAGTAGGAGAGTCCCGCCGAGCCGGCGCGCAGGTTCGCGATAGATAGTACCACATCGGGAGGCAAGGTAACGAAGAGGCTTTTTCCTGACGTCGCGCCGCAGCGCGATTTCAGGAAAAAGCGGTTTGAATGAAGCCGCTGCGCGGCGCGACCGCTATGGGGATTGCTTGGCGGACGGGAGGGTGCGGGCGCCGAAATCGGTGCGGGAGGGCGGCCACGAGAGGCGGGGCCAAACGGCAAGAGACGGAAACGAAAGCTGAAAGAAGCTCGCATCGAGGGGGCGATCCGTCGCGGAGCGAAGGACTCCCCTGACCGCCCGGGACGCGAGCATGTGGGGACGTGTGAGACGGGGCGCGATGGGAGTCACGGCGAAGTACTCCGGCCCGGAATCTGAAACCGTCTTGAACGCGGAAGAATCTCCTCCTCGAGAAGCCGGCCTGCATGACACTTCGGGCAGACGGTAACGTCCCGGCCCGTAAGTCGGAAGAGTTCCTCCTGCCAGGTCTGCGGCGTCTCTTCCCGATCGGCGCCGTCCTTCGCATTCGGCACCGACAAGAGTTCTCGACAGCGCGCGACCTTCCGTCGGCGGACGGCGTTGGCCAGGAATCCATAATGGCGGATCCGCATGAGGCCTCGGGGCAGGACGTGCAGGAGGAACCGCCTGAGGAATTCCGCGATCGGAAGGGCCAGGAGCTTCTGCTGGTTGCCACGCGCGCGGTCTTTCCAGCGGAAGGTGACGCATCCATCCTCCAGGGAAACCAGGCGGTCGTTGGAGATCGCCACGCGATGGGTGTAGCGGCCGAGATAGTCGAGGACTTGCTCGGGTCCGGCCACGGGCGGCTTGCTATAGACGACCCACTTCTTGCGACTCGCTTGGACGAGGAGTTCGATCGCGGTTTTGGGGAGTTTCCCCCGGCCGGTTGCGGCCTCCAACTTGGAGAGGAGCTTTCCGCGGAACACCGTGGAGAGGATCTTCACGGGCAGGAAGAAGCCACGCTTTGCGGAGATCCATAGATCGCCCGTGGGAGACGGACCGCCGCCGGGGACGATGCAGTGGACATGCGGGTGAAAGAGCAGGGTCTGGGTCCAGGTGTGAAGGACGGCGGTGAAGCCGATCCGAGCCCCCAGGCGCTTGGGATTGAGCGCGACTTCCTGAAGCGTCTCCGAGACGGCGGCGAAGAGGGCGTCGATCGCGAACTTCGCGTGCGCGAGGAAGATCGGATGGAGTTCTTCGGGAATCGTGAAGACGACGTGGTGGTATTCGACGGGCAGAAGGTCGGCGCGTCGGGCCGCGAGCCAGCGGGCCTTCTCCAGGCCCCCGCACTTCGGGCAGTGGCGGTTGCGGCAGGAGTTGTACGAGTTCTCCCGATGGCCGCACTCCTCGCACTTCAGGACATGGCCTCCGAGCGCGGCGGTCCGGCAGTCCGCGATCGCCCGGAGCGCTTGCGCCTGCACCGACGAGAGCGGACCGAGACGATCCACGCCGGCTTGCCCGCCGTAGCCCGCAGGGCGAAGGAGGGCGCGGACGATATCGGCCAACTCCAGGCGGGATCGCCGGGTCGGGTCCGCGTTTGAACGGATCGT
>JBBSVS010000197.1:0-2089 GCA_038046665.1 Thermoplasmatota archaeon | reverse complement strand
GGGCGGTTCTG
This sequence comes from Thermoplasmatota archaeon, assembly GCA_038046665.1. Taxonomy (GTDB): domain Archaea; phylum Thermoplasmatota; class Thermoplasmata; order RBG-16-68-12; family RBG-16-68-12; genus RBG-16-68-12. Next base: position 2,078 of record JBBSVS010000197.1, on the reverse strand, counting down.
CCTGGACCTGCATCCCCGGGGCGGCAAGTTCAGCCACGCCGCGATGTTCCCCATCGTCGTCGGCCTGCGCGGCATCCAACTGCCGCAGGCCGCCCTCCTGTGCAACTTCCCCGACCCGAGGAAGGCCGCCGGCCCGGCCCTCATGGAGCACACCGACGTGGTCACGTTCTTCCACGAGTTCGGGCACCTCCTCCACGCGATCCTCTCCGGACACTCGAGGTGGATCCGGACGAGCATGGAGGGCATCGAGTGGGACTTCGTCGAGGCGCCCTCCCAGATGCTCGAGGAGTGGGTCCGGAGGCCGGAGGGCCTGCAGCGGTTCGCGAAGCATCACAAGACCGGCGAGCCGATCCCGAAGGAACTCATCGGACGGATGGAGCGCGCGCAGGCCGTGGGCCGCGGGCTGTGGGTGCAGCGGCAGGACTACTTCGCCGCGCTCTCCCTGGCCTACTACAGCCGGGATCCAAGCGGGCTCGACACCACGGCCCTCGCGAAGGAGCTCAACGCGAAGTACTACCCGGTGCCCTGGTACGACGGCACGCACTTCCAGTGCAGCTTCGGCCACCTGAACGGCTACTCGGCGGTGTACTACACCTACCTGTGGTCCCTCGTGATCGCGAAGGACCTCTTCAGCCGATTCGCGAAGGCGAAGACCATCCTGGACCCCGCGACGGCGAAGAAGTACCGCAAGGAGATCCTGGAGGCCGCCAGCGTGCGCCCCGCCGCGGAGATGGTGCGGCGCTTCCTCGGGCGCGAGACCGGGTTCGACGCCTTCCGCGCGTGGCTCAACGAGGGCGCGGGCTGAGACGCGGACGCGGGAACGAAAAAGGAAGCAGGCTGCCCGGCGACGGGGTTCCGCCGACAAGCCCGGGCAGCCCTGTGGAGGGATGCTTGCGGACCAAGGTAGGCCGTCCGAAGTTAAGGGCTTTGCCTATCGGAGGTGGACGGCTTCTTGGAAGGCTCCGGAGCCGCGCTCTCTGGAGGGAACCGGAGCGAAGGGCAGGATGATCTTCACATCACCGTCGTCGAGCGCGCGTTTCGCCGCCAGGGCCATGGGTCCGTCCAGGGTGTCGCAATGTGGTGGCATCGGTGTTCCCTCCGGGTGGCCATCGCCAGCCTCGTGCCGGTGGCCATCGAGGGAGGAACGCTGGGCCCCATACCCGGCCTGCTCCTCCTGATTGGGGAAATCTGAAGCCTCTCCGTCAGCCGGGGATCCGGCGTCGACGGCGCCATCGAACCTCCTTTCCCTTTTTCCGTTCTCTCTTCCGGCGAGCGCAACTCCTGGCCCGGGTTCCTCTCGCGTCTCAGAAGGCTGGGGAGCCCCGCGCGCTTCACGGGATGAGTCGGAGGAGAAGTTTGAGGAACAGGTAGAGGACGAGCAGCCACACCGCGATGATGATGCCCGCCCCGATCCACTTCTGTCTGGTCGTGAACGCGGTTCCCTTCCGTGCCTCCTCCCGATATTCTTCCATGACCTCGGCAGGAATCAGCCTGCTCACCGCGGCGACGCCCGCGGGCACGATGACGAGGTCGTCCACGTATCCGAGCACCGGGATGAAGTCCGGAATCAGGTCGATCGGGCTGATTGCGTAGCCGATCACCAAGGCCAGCAGCACCTTCGCGTACCAGGGTGTCCGCGGATCTCTTGACGCCAGGTAGAGGGCAAAGACTTCCGTCTTCAGCCGGCCGGCGTCTTCCTTCCATTTCGCGAGCCGTCTCCGGATCCGGCCGCCCCGCGGTGGGCCGCCCGCGCCGTCTGGACTCGTCGCCACCTGGCCTCCCGTGGAAAACGGCCTTCGCGCATAAAGACGCCGCAGTCGGAAGGGGCCATCGATGCGTGATGCGGCCGTTCCCCATCGCGGGCGACCCGTCTGTCATTCCCGAACATGGATAGTACATTCCAAGGGGCTATCTCCGCTCCGACGGCTCTCGATGAAACCATCCAGGAGGGCGTCCATTGGACGACTATATCGCACAGTTGAAGAAAGCGGTCATCGATTACGACATGGAAGGGGTCAGCAAGCTGGCCCAGGAGGCCTTGGACCACGGCATGGACCCGCTCCAGGGGATCGAGAATG
>JBBSVS010000196.1:0-1095 GCA_038046665.1 Thermoplasmatota archaeon | reverse complement strand
ATGCACCTCGCCCATCGTGGCGCAGGGCCGGACGTCCCCGAAGAACTCCCCATGGGCCCGGCCGACCTCCTCCCAGTCGTCGATGTCCGTGACGAAGGTCCGCGTGCGCACGACGTCCTTGAGTTTCGCCCCCGCGGACTCCAGCGCCTTCTCGACGTTGCGGATGACCTGCACGGTCTGCGCGTACAAATCGCCCACGCCGACAACGTCTCCCGTCTCGTCCCAGGCGGTCGTCCCCGCCACGTAGACGAAGGGTCCCACCCGGACCGCCCGCGAATAGCCCACGATGGGCTCCCATTTCGCCCCGCTCGCGAAGTTCCTTCTTTCCATTCCGATCCCGCCTCCGGTTCCGAGAAACCCGGCGGGGAAGGGTCAAGCCCGGCGATGAAAAAGGTTTTCGGGTGGGTGTGGGCCTCGAAATCTAGGTCTTCACCGACGGAAGGAGTCGCCGGCGAGGTGAGGCACGTTCGCCTTGCCGACCGGTTCCTTGCCGAATTCGCCCTTCCTCGGTCGGTACAGGAGATTCGAGAAATCCTCGGCAACGGCCTCCGCGCTCTTCGTGGCGTCCTCCCAGGTCTGGAGCTGGTGCCGGCGTTTCTGTTCCAGGTTCCGGACGATCCGCACGAGTTCGCTTCGGAGGGCGTCGTAGGCCGCCCCATCGTACACGGCCGCGGCGATCACGTACTGCCCGCGCACCGCGAGGATGCCCAGCCGGTCGTAGCGCATCGCCGTGACGCCGTATCCCTTCGCGGCAGACACGCTCGTTTCCACGAAGTTGCCGACGACGGCGAGGACGCCCTCGAGCTGCTCCGCTTCGATGGGGAAACTGCGGCTCGACGAGAGGGCGACGAGGGGTTCCCCGCTCTTGTAGAACAGGTACGCGGCGATGACCCGCTGGTCCACCGCCGACACCGCGCGGAAGAGCTCGCCCAGCTCCTCCGCGGTCAGGGGCGCGAGGGCCACGAGGATGACTGACGCGGGGATGATGAGCAGGGAGGAGAGCCAGGGGATCCCGGCGGTCTGGGTCACGTTGTTGTACATGTTTGTCGTGAGCCAGAAGGCCAGGATGGCGAGGAGGCTGCCCGAGGTCCAGAA
>JBBSVS010000195.1:0-8660 GCA_038046665.1 Thermoplasmatota archaeon | reverse complement strand
TCCGCGCCGAACCCCGCCTCCGTGCACACGAGGTCCGCGGAGCCGAGGGCGAGGCGGTCCGCGAGGATCGTGTTGTGCCCGTGCGCGATGTTCCCGAAGGGCCCGCCGTGCACGATGGCGGGCGTGCCCTCGAGGGTCTGCACGAGGTTCGGCATGAGGGCGTCCTTCAGGAGGATCGTTGCGGCTCCCTGGACGCGGAGGTCGCCTGCCGTCACAGGCTTCGCCTCCCGGTCAAAGGCCACGAGGATTCGTGCGAGGCGCTCCTTGAGGTCCGTGATGCCCGAGGTGAGGCAGAGGATCGCCATGACCTCGCTCGCGGCCGTGATGATGAATCCTTCCTCCCGCGGGATTCCGTGCTTCGGGCCTCCGAGGCCGATCACGATGTTCCGCAACGAGCGTTCGTTCATGTCCTCGCAACGCGGGAACAGGATACGGCTTGCATCCACATCGAGCCCGTTCCCGTGGAACATATGAGCGTCGAGGACCGCGCAGATGAGGTTGTTCGCCGAGGTGACGGCGTGGATGTCGCCCGTGAAGTGGAGGTTGATCTCCTCCATGGGGAGGACCTGGGAATGGCCGCCGCCTGCGGCACCCCCCTTCGTGCCGAAGACCGGGCCGAGGGAGGGCTCGCGGAGCGTGATCACCGCTTTCGTTCCGAGGCGGTTCAGGGCCTGCCCGAGGCCGACCGTGGTGACGGTCTTGCCTTCTCCATAGCGCGTGGGCGTCGTGCCGGTGACGAGGACGAGCTTGCCCTGACGCGCCTTGCGGGCGCGTTCGACGGCGGTCAGACGGACCTTGGCGATGTGCTCCCCGCGCAGAATGAGATTTTCCCTCCCGAGGCCGATGTCCGCGGCGACGTCCACGATGGGACGCAGGGTCGCGGATTGAGCAATTCCAATGTCCGTCGTCAGCGCCGTCCCCGCGGGCGGGAAGGAGAATCCTTCCCATAAACTTGTCCGCAAACCGCGCGGCTCCGGTTATCCTCGCCCATGGATAACCGCGCGGCGATTTCGGAAAATCTTCCCGGCGGCCCTGTTTCCTCCATGCATGTCGGACCAAACGGTCTGGCACGCGAACCCGCTTCCTTCATGTCGGAGCGGCTTTCGAATCGTCCGCCCGCGGAGGGATCGACTTGGAAAAGGCGACGGCACTGGGCCTGACGCTCGGAATCTTCGGACTGATGTGGACGGTGGCAATCAGCGGACTCATGGGAATGTTCTTCTGGGTCGTCGGCGTGGCCGCGGTGCTTGTTGCACCGTCGCCTCCATGGCCGGATCGCTGAGGGTTGCGGAATCCGGCTCCGCACTCACTTCATCAGGAGCGCCGCGCGGAGCTCCTTGAGGCCGCGTACCCGTCCGAAGTCCAGTAGGCCCTCTTTCTCATCCGCGCCGATCACGTGGGCGTCGTCGATGGGCATGCGATTCAGGATCGGCGAGAGGTACGGATACGAGGACACGTCCACCCCGAGGGCCAGGGGGCTGAAGGCCGGCAGCACGATGAGGCGGTCCATCACAAGGAACGCGGGCACGCTCACGACCGCGCCGAGTTCGTCCTTCAGCTTCACCGCAGGATGCTCGTGGCCCATGACAATCGGATGGAGCGTGGAGACGTCCTCGTGGCCGTGGACGATCGTCACGTTCGCGATGTCATATCGATTGTGCAGCGGGAGGCTCAGGTCCCCCAGGATCGTCGCGAGGTAGTTGTCGTGGTTCCCGCGGACGAGGATGGGCGTGACGCGGTCCATGAGGAACCGCAGGACCTGCTTCACCTCGATCCATTCGTCCGTGAGGTTGCGGGAGAACTCGTGCTTGAAGTCGCCCGCCACGATGACCTTCTCCGCCTTCACGCGGTCGAGCATCTTCCCGAGGCGCTCGAGGATCACGCGACGCTGGAAGCGGGGGATGGACACGCCCTGCTCTGCGAGGGCGCCCTCGAAACCCAGGTGGAGATCCGAGATCACGAGGGCCCGCTCGTCGCGGAGGAAGAGGGCGAAGTCGCGGGTGGCCTCGACGCCCTTGGCGACCTCGATGCGGTCCATCGGGGCGCGCAAGGCCTCGGGCGGAGATAAGCCTCACTCACAGGCGTAGAATTAAAAATTGCGAGCTCCGCGCCGGCCGCAGGCCAGGAGGAGCTCGACGGAAAAGGGTTCGTCGCTCTCGTGCCGTTCGTGGTTAGAACCTTCGCGGCCGGCGCTTGGCGAAACAATCTCGGCAGTAGACGGGTCGGGCTGGGTCCGGTTTGAACGGGACCTGCGTGGCCTGGCCACAGTCGGCGCACACGGCGTCGAACATCTGGCGCGGACCGCGGTCGAAGCCGCCTCGTCCTCCACCTCTCTCTTCGTTCATTTACTTACTACCTATCCGGGCTTGGTGTCCGGATGCCGGGACGATGGGCGGGAGGGATTTAAAGTTGCGCCTACCCGTTTCTTGGTTCTCATGGGGGAGAACGAGCGGATGGATCAGACCCGGAGGGAGACGATGGCGCTGCGCGCCGACGCGAGGTCCTGGCGCAACTCCTCGATCGCCTTCGCGTAGTAGGAGTCCATCGCGTCCGAGAGACGCCGCGCAGTCCTCGCGGACCGTTTCGGGCCCATGTACGCGTACACCTGGCGACTGCGGCCGGCCCGATCCTCGTAGTGCCAGAAGTACACGTACTCGCGGTTCTTGACGACCATGATTCGGAAGCCACAGCCGACTTGCATGGGCGGGACATCGGTTATCCTTACTTAAGGATAACCATGGGGTGCGCGAACGGGCTCCCAACGGGCGGTCTGAAATAGCCCGACGCGGTTCGGCGTACCGCGATGCGCATCGCCCTCCTCTCCGACGTGCACGCGAACCTGCCCGCGCTGCGGGCGGTCCTCGCGGACGTGGACGCGCAGAGGCCGGACCAGGTCTGGGTCGCGGGCGACCTGGTCGGCTACAACCCCTGGCCCAACGAGGTCCTGCAGATCCTGAAGGACCGCCATGTGCGCGCGATCCGCGGGAACCACGACCGCGCCGCGCTGAGCGGAGACACCTCCTGGTTCAACGAGCTCGCGGCCGCGGCCATCCGCTGGACGCGCATCGTGCTCACGCCCGCCAGCGTCGGATACCTGTCGTCCCTGGAGGACCGGTCCCGCGGACGCGTCGCCGAAGGCATCGTCGCCATGTACCACGGGAGTCCGCGCAACGACGACGAGTACGTGATGCCCTGGGCCGCGGACGAGGCCCTCGTCCGCATGTCCGGCGCACCCTTCACGATCCTGGGCCACACGCACCTCCCGATGTCCCTTGCCTTGCCCTCCGGCATCCTCGTGAACCCGGGCAGCGTGGGCCAGCCGCGGGATCAGGATCCGCGCGCGGCCTGGGGTCTGCTCGACACGACCGCGCGGAGGTTCGTCGTGCGCCGCGTGCCCTACGACATCGGCGCGGTGGTCAGGGAGATCCACAAGGCGGGCCTTCCCGCGGAGCTCGGCGAGCGCCTCCAGTACGGCGTCTGAATCGACGGGAAAAGCAATATCGTCCCTCCCGTTTCCGCCCGCGTGCCGCCCCTCTGGCTCTACCTGGCGTCGGGGGACATGATGGCCTGGGGGATCGGCCAGATCCTCGTCAAGCGCGCGACGGACCGCCTCGGGGCGGTGACGATGGTCCTCTTCGTCACCCTGGTGGACGGGGCGGTGTACCTGGGGATCTTCCTGGTCGCAGGGCAGCTTCCCGCGGCTTCCCTGACCACCTACGTGTACGCGAGCCTCGCGGCCTTCGTCGGCATCACGGGCTACATCCTCTACTTCGAGGCCCTCCTTCGCGGCAACGTGTCCGTCGTCGCGACGATCACGGCGGGCTCGCCGATCGTCACGATCCTCGGGGCCATCGCCTTCCTGGGTGAGACCCCGAGCGTCGCGCAGGCGGTCGGCATGGCCCTCCTCGTCGCCGTCATCCTCATCCTCTCGTACGAGCCCCTTGGTCAGGCGTGGAAGGTGCCCGTGGCCGTCACCCTGTCTGTGGCGATCCTGTTCCTCTGGGGCGCGTGGGGCATCTTCACGAAACTCGCGGTCGAGGCCCCGGGCTTCGGGCCGTGGCAGATCCTCCTGTTCTACAGCGCCTCGAACTTCCTCGCCGGGATCCCGTACTACCTCTGGAGGCGGAAGCGGTTCCCGCCGCCGGACCCCTCGCGGAAGGCGTACGCGACGGGCCTCGCGGGCTTCCTCCTCCTGATGGGCGGGATCGTCGCCTCGACCGTGGCCCTGTCGATCGGCGACGCGTCCCTCGTGACCGCGGTCGGGGGCTCCGCACCCGTCGTCACCGCGATCATCGCCTTCACGCTCCTGAAGGAAGAGGCAAGCTGGACCCGCGTCCTCGCCATCCTCGTGTTCGTCCCGGGCATCCTCCTCGTTGCCTTTTGAGCCCGCGGACGGATGGTTGAAGCAACCCGCCTCAAAATATCAAACGTTTGATTCTTCCTAACATCATCTGTCAGTCATTCGTACGATTTTCGAGGCGAGATGCAACGGAACGTACATATAGTCACCCGCGGATTGGTTCCTGCGATCGAGGGAGCGAGATGACCTCCAGATACGTGCGGGAGCGCATGGGGCGCGCGATGTACGGCTACCTGGGGTGGGCGACCTGTCCTCCCTGCGGGCGGTTCCTCGAGGACTGCGCCTGCGTGTGCCCGTTCTGCGGGGAGCGGAACAACTGCCGCTGCTGCATCGGCTTCGGTCTCGCGACCGGCGGCGACTAGGATTCTCGCGGGTCCGCGAGCTTCCTTGATTTCTCGCATTCCGCGCGGTGCCGCTTGCGGAACTCCCCTCACTTCCCCGGTGCATGGCCAAACCACTTCCGCAGGGAATCGCTCGGCGCCAGATTCCGTCGCCCTCGTCCCACACTCACGGAATCGACCAAAGAGCCAAATAGGGTCCCCTAACTCGCGAGGATGTGCATCCGAAGCTCCGGGTCGCGGCGCTGTCCATCACCTCGAACGCAGGACTCCTCGCGGTGGAGTTGGTGATCGCCTGGTCCACGGGCAGCCTTGCGGTCCTCGCGGACGCCTTCCACTCCGGCGTGGACCTGACCGGCTCCCTCGTCGCCCTCTCCGGCATCCGCATGGCCTTGCGGGCCGCGGACGCGGGCCACGCCTACGGATACCGCCGCTACGAGAACGCGGCCGCCCTCGTCCAGTTCGTCCTGATCGCGATCATCGGGGTGACGGTAATCACGGAGGCGGTGCGACGGTACCTGACGGGGTTCACGGTCACGATCACGGGCCTCTCCCTCGTCGCGATCCTCGCGACCCTCGTCCTGGACGTCCTCCTGTTCCGCTACATCTCGCGCAGGAGCGCGGCCCTGGAGAGCTCGGCGCTCGAGGCGGACGCCTTCCACTTCGGGACGGACGCCGTCGGCAAGGTGGGCGTGGTCTTCGGCGTCGGGATGGCCTACCTGGGCTACCCGGTCATGGACCTGGTCGGGGCCGTCGGGATCGCCGTCGTGTTCCTGGCCAGCGCCTTCGTGATGGGGAAGAAGAACCTGCGGGTCCTCGTGGACGCCTCGCCGCCCGAGGAGCTCCTCCGCGACCTCCGGGCGACCGCGATGGGCGTGGAGGGCGTCTCCGGGATCCACAGCCTCCGGGGCCGCATGTCGGGCCAAGCGATTTTCATCGACCTGGCGGTCCACGTGCATCCCGACGTCTCGCTGGAGCGGGCCCACGGCATCGCCCACGCCGTCGAGGGAGCCGTCCGGGAGAAGATCCCGGGTGTGACCGAGGTCGTCGTCCACGTGGAGCCGAGCGGGCACGACCCCCGCCTCGATGAGGCGCACGCCTCGTGAGCCCGGGCGGTCGGATCGACGGGGAGTGGACCGGCTGGGATTTGAACCCAGGACTTCCTGCTTGCAAAGCAGGCGATCTTCCGCTGATCTACCGGCCCAGCACGCGCGCAGAGCGTGCGCACGCACATGAAACTTCCCTAACCGTTGCCGGAACACGCCGGGACGGCCCCTCCGACCATGTCCGACATTTCTCATGGAGGGCACAATTTTATTCATGCGTTTATATGCACGATTCCTCCCGTCGTTCCCTTCTACCGGAAGGGCTATGTAGGGGCGTCGGCTCTTGGTCCGACGAGGGGTTCCAATGCAACGACGACGAGCGCTGCTCACAGTCTGTGGGTTGGTCGTTCTGCTGATGGCGGTCTACGTCCCCGCCACGGCCGTGCTGGACCCGTCGGCTTCACCCATCACCGTGGCGGGCGGGTCGCGGGTCCCCACGTCGACGGTCGCGCCCCTGCCCGAGTTCTCGAGGCAGGTCGTGACGATTAACTACACGTCGAACGGGACCGCGGGTCTGAGCGGGGTCTTCTGGACCGAGCTCTATTACCAGACGCCGGGACAGCCCTGGAAGCAGTACACACCGCCCGGGAACCCGAGCGGTCAGTGGGCGGGGGCGCCCTTGAACAGCCCCATGTATGCGTACGTCGGGACGATCCTCTTCGAAACCTTCTCCACGGAAGGAGAGGCGGCCTACAACTTCACGACGGTCGCCGTGGACCGCGGGTTCTATCGGGAATCCGGGCAGCCGCCCGAGGACATGAAGGCCCACGGGAAGGCGAAGACGATGGTCGACATGACCGCGCCCGTCCTTTACATCGCGAAGCCGACCCCGGGCTCCTGGACGAACAGCAACGTCCTCCAGTACAGCGCCACGGACACGGTCTCCGGCGTCGCGGGCGTGACGGTCTCCGTGGACGGAGGTCCTGCGACGACGTACAGCGAGCCGGCGGGCCAGGTGTCGCTCTCCCTGACGACGCAGGGGGCCCACAGCCTCGTGATCACGGCGACGGACCGCGCGGGCAACTCCGTGACCGTCCCCGATCCGTTCAACTACGACACCGTCGCGCCGAGCCTGCAGATCACCTCGCCGGCGGCGAACAGCTATGTGAACACGGGCTCCGTGGACGTCACGTGGACCTCCGCACCCGCCACGACGGGCGCGCCGATCACGTCCCTCCAGCTGTCCGTGGACTCGAACGCGCCCCTGGCCCTGCCGGGGGACGCGACCTCCTACAGCCTCTCGTCCCTGACGGAGAGCGGGCACGTGGTCAGCCTCCTGGCCCAGGACGCCGCGGGCAACATCGCGACCCAGACCGTGTCCTTCGGGATCGACATGACCGCGCCGACCCTGGCGATCGTCTTGCCCGCGAGCGGCTCCTACGTGAACACGCAGCAGCTCCAGGCCGTGTGGTCCGGGTCGGACAGCGGCTCCGGGATTAAGGAATACCAGGTGTCGATCGACGGCAAGGCGCCGGTGACCCTGGTGAACGCGGCGGGCTACCAGTTCCCCGGCGTCTCCGAGGGCGCGCACACGGTGAGCGTACAGGCCTTCGACCGCGCGGGCAACACGGCCCAGGCCACCGCGACGGTGACCGTGGACGTGACCGCGCCGACCGTGTCCGTGAGCGTCCCGAGCCCGGGCGCGACCATGTACGGGACCGCCAGCGTCAACTGGACCGCTTCGGACAGCGGCTCGGGCATCGGCCAAGTCTTCGTGGTCGTCGCCGGCCAGGCGACCGCCGTCGGTGCAGGATCCGTGAGCCAGCCCGTGTCCCCGCTGTCCATCGGCATCCACGCCGCGACGGTGCGGGTGTACGACAAGGCGGGCAACATGGCCGAGGCGACCGTGCCCTTCACCTACGGAGGCCCGACGCCACCGGGCCAGGGGCCGAGCGGACTACCGGCGATCGACTTCTGGGTGATCATGGTGATCATCGGGGCCGCCGCGGTCGGGTCCGCGTACTACGCGGTCCGCCGCCGCCGACGCATCAAGGCGTGATCTGCGAGACCTCCGCCCTCCCGGCGGAGGACTTCCCCCTTTTCTCCGTCTGCGGGCGAGCGGGAAGCCTTTTCTCCACGTCGACGATGCGAGGGGCATGGATGCGAAGACGACGAGACTCCTGCGATGGTTCGTCGGGCTGAGTCTCGTGCTCGGAGGCCTGGCCCTCGCGGGCGGCGCGGTCACGATGAACCCGGCGGCCCCGGGGAACGCCTGGGTCTACGGAATCGTGGCCGCGGCCACCGTGGAGATGATCGCGGTCGCCGTCCTGGAGCGCGGTCGGCCCTGGCCCTGGTGGATCCCCGCGGTCTTCCCCGTGGCCTTCCTGATGATCGGCGTGCTCTGGTCGCGCTACGAGGATGCGGGCCACGCGTTCCTGGGCGCCTTCGCTCCCGTGGTGGCCTTCGTGACCGGTCTGGGGATCCTCGCGGAGCGGTCCTGGGCGTGGCCCGTGGCCTTCGCGTCCGTCACGGGCTTCGGCCCGGTGATCCTCCTGTTCGCGCCCCTCTCGAGCGGGGCGATCGCCGGCGCCTTCGTCCTGTTCCTGATCGACGCGGCGTTCCTGCTCGCGCTCGCACCGAAGTACTTCGAACCGAGGCCCATGTGGGGGTGAGGGCTCACGAGCGCAGGACGATCTCGATGTTCACGCCGTCGGGCACCTGGATCCGCATGAGCTGACGCAGGGCGCGCTCGTCCGCATCGAGGTCGATGAGCCGCTTGTGGATCCGCATCTCCCACCGGTCCCAGGTCTCCGAGCCCTCGCCGTCCGGGGACTTGCGCACGGGCACCAGGAGGCGCTTCGTCGGGAGCGGAATCGGCCCGGACATCGCGACTCCCGTGCGCTCGCTGATGAGCTT
>JBBSVS010000194.1:0-1870 GCA_038046665.1 Thermoplasmatota archaeon | reverse complement strand
CCCCCGAGGTCGTGTGGTACATGCGCCTCGCCATCGGGGACTGGGAGGTCTACGTCCAAAAGATTCTCCGCGACGTCCGCACCGGGGTTCCCCCGTCGCTCCTGGACAAGGTGCTCGACATCGCGAGGCACTTCGACGTCCTCGAGGTGCTGAGGCCGCGCGTCGAGCAGGCGAGAACTATGGTCGACCTCTTGACCAGCCGTTGATATGTGGCAACCTTCGCCTCCGAGGCCCCCCTTAGGCGGAACCCTCCGCAATCTGATTCCATCAGCCCAGACAGCGAGATGCCCGTTGCGGAATCATCGCCTTGCCCGCAAAAGTAGGCGCCGGCTTTCCCCGACGGGACCGTCATCCGACCCTTCCTCCGCCCGGGAACGAACACGTGGAACAGGGGGTCTCCTGGGTCGACCGCGTCGCGCAGAGTCAGGTCGCGTCGACCTTCGTGCAGCCGTCCAGGGCTAGCGATGCCTCTCAAGCGAGCTCAACGACAGCAACGATGGGGATTGGTGTAGATTCGGAAACGCGGAGACGAAATGCTTATATTCATGGATGGATATAACTATTCACAAATGAAATCTACTGTTTCCAGTGGCCCCGTTCCGGAACGAAGAATCATGGAGGCCGCAGACGATTTCTTCCGTGAAGCCGGCTACCGGCCTGTGGGGAGAGTTCGGATTCGGACTTGGAGGCCCGATTACGTTGCGGTCAAGGACGATGAGATCATCATCGTGGAGGCTAAAGGCTCACGGGCGGATCTCCGAAACGCATTGGCGCATGTCGCGGTCTACGCGACGGACGCCACATCAGCGTACCTGGCAGTACCTGCGGAGCAAGCGGACGAGGCTCTAAAAACCTCCGCGCGAACCCTCGGAATCGGGCTGCTGTCCGTCGAGGATGGTGCAAAGGTCGTCGTGAAGCCTCGCAAGGGGCGTGCGAGGCCCGGTTTGACCCGGCGCGTCCTCAAATCGAGGGAAAGAGTCCATACGGGGCCGTCGGTCGCCGCCCGACGCGTGCCTTCCGTTGACAAGGTTCTGAGGCATCGCGGGGTCGCCGATGCCCTGCTGGCCCATCCGACTCGGAAGTTCACGATCCGCGAACTCGCGACCGTGGCCCGGACTCCGTATGCGACGACATGGCGGCTCGTCCAGGATCTCGAGTCCCTTGGCGCCATCCTTTCCGAACGGGTGGGTCCGAGCCGCCACCTCTCTTTGAACCACGACTCGCCGCTGATTGAGGACCTCCGCCGACTGCGTTCCATGGAACTTTCACCCCACCGGGCGGCTGCGCGGGAGTTCGCCTCCCAGTTGAAGAAGACCCCCCGCGTCCGGAAAGTCATCCTCTTCGGGAGCGTTGCGAGAGACCAGGAGATTCCATCGAGCGACGTCGACGTTGCTATCGTCCTCAGTCGCAGGGATGGAAATCTGGAGCGCCGAATAACCGCCAGCGCCACCCGTGTGCAGGACCGCACGCGGATGCGGGTGGTCCCCTTGTTCGTGACTCCTTCCGAGCTCGGTCTCGAAGGCGAGCTCGCGCAGGACCTCCGAGATGGAGAGGTGCTCTATGAGAGAGCTTGAGGAAGCCGACGCCTGGATCGAGGCGGCCAAGTACACGTTGGAAGACAATTCGAAGGGTCGGGCGCGATTCACCGTGGTCGTGGCCCAGGCGATTCATGCCCTCATCCGAGCGAACGACGCTCTCGCCCTTACATTCCTGAAGAAGCGTTCGACCCGCCATGAGGACGCGGCCGTTCTGTTTGGAGACCTGATCCGCCAAGGAAAGGTCGATCCGAAGTACGCACCCCTGCGCACGCTTCTGACGAGGGCGATCGCGGAGAAGTCCGAGTACGATTACAAGGGACGGGAAGTGGGAC
>JBBSVS010000193.1:0-1138 GCA_038046665.1 Thermoplasmatota archaeon | reverse complement strand
GGGTCCACCTGGTCCGGCTTCCCGGCCAGGGGCTTGCGCCCGCCGGCCGAGCGCACGAGGACGAACTCCTCGGCGTTGTTCTCGATGTACTCGACGTCAATCACGTCGTGCACGCGCCGCAGGTGCTCCACCATCTTGGGGAACTTGGGGTCCGCGGACGCGAGCAAGACGCGGGCGCAGCCTTCCTTCTCGCACGGTCCCGCGAGGATCGTGTCGATTGATATGCGCTTGCGGGTGAAGACCGCCGTGATGCGCTGCATCACCCCCCAATCGTCATGGACGAGCAGCGACAGGACTTGCAACCGTTTCACCTCCTTTCCAGATGCACCTCGGCCCCAGGATCACGTCCCTCGCGGACTTCCCCGGGGGCATGATCGGGAGCATGTCCTCGTCCTGGTCGATCGTCACGTCGATCAGGAACGGCGTCTCGGCATTCTGGGCCTGGAGGATGGCATCGGGGAGCTCGCTGTTGCGGTCCACGTGGACTGCCTCACATCCGTAGGCGTCGGCGATCTTCACGAAATCGGGGATCTTGCCCAGGTGCACGGCGGAGTACCGCTTGCCGTAGAACATGCGCTGCCACTGGAGCACCATGCCCAGGGCGCCGTCGTTCATCACGAGCACGGCGACGTTGATCCCGTTCTCGCGGGCCGTGGCGAACTCCTTCATCGTCATCTGGAGGGAACCGTCTCCCGCGAGGTCCATCACGAAGCGATCGGGTGCGGCGACCTTGGCGCCGATCGCCGCGGGGAAACCGAAGCCCATCGTGCCCAGTCCTCCCGACGTCAGGTAGAGACGCTGCTGGCGGACCTCGTAGAAGTGCTCGGCCCACATCTGGTTGCGGCCCACCTCCGTGGTCAGGATCGCGTCGTCGGGAAGGAGGCGGTTCAGCTCCCACACGATCTTCTGCGGCAGGATCGGCTGCCCGGAGTAGTTGAAGTCGCACGCACACTCCTTCTTCAGGCCGCGCACCCGCTCCATCCACGCGGTGTTCGTCCTCCGCGTGCGGCGCTCCAATCCGGCAATCAGGGCGTGGGTGACCGTGTACACGTCACCCACGAGCCCGACCACGTTGGACACGTTCTTGCCGACCTCCGAGGAGTCGATGTCGACGTGGACGATGCGCTGCTGATTCCCG
>JBBSVS010000192.1:0-2160 GCA_038046665.1 Thermoplasmatota archaeon | reverse complement strand
CTCCTACGGCCACTGCTGGCGGTGCAGGACGCCCATCCTGTTCCGCGCCGCGGTCCAGTGGTTCCTGAAAGTCACCGACATCAAGCCGAAGATGCTCGAGGAGGTCAAGCGCGTCGCTTGGTATCCGGACTGGGCGGGCGCGGCGCGCCAGCTGAACTGGACGGAGAATCTCCGCGACTGGTGCATTTCGCGGCAGCGGTACTGGGGCATCCCGCTCCCTATCTGGCGGTGCACGAAGTGTTCCGCGTGGACCGTCCTCGGCTCGGCACAGGAGCTGCGCAGGGCGAAGGGCTTCCAGGAGGGCATGGACCTCCACCGCCCCTGGATCGACGCCGTCGTCCTGACGTGCGACAAATGCGGCGGGGACATGAACCGCGTGCGCGACATCTTGGACGTGTGGTTCGACAGCGGTGTCGCGAGCTGGGCCAGCCTCGGCTATCCCTCCCGGGAGGACGAGTTCAAGCGCTGGTGGCCCATGAAGTGGATCGTCGAGGGGCCGGATCAGACGCGCGGCTGGTTCAACTCCCAGATGGCCGCCGGGGTGATCTCCTTTGACCGCGCGCCCTACGATTCCGTGCTCATGCACGGCTGGGTCAACGGGCCCGACGGGAGGCAGATGCACAAGTCCCTCGGGAACTTCATCGAACCCGGCCAGGTCACGAGCAAGTTCGGCGTGGACCCGCTGCGTCTCTACATGCTCATGGTCAACGAGCCCTGGGAGGACATCACCTTCCAGGAGGAGGGCGTGCGCACGGCCCAGCGCACGCTGAACATCCTCTGGAACGTGCTCCGCTTCGCGAGCACCTACATGGTCCTGGACCGCTTCGACCCGCGCAAGGAGAGCCTCGAGTCCCTGGCCTCCGTCCTGCGTCCGGAGGACCGCTGGCTCCTCTCCCGCCTCGAGGGCCTGAAGGCCGCCTTCGACAGGGAGATGGCGGGGTACAACCTGCACCGGGCGTACCGCGCGGTCGACGCTTTCATCCTTGGCGACCTGTCCCGGTGGTATGTCAAGCTCGTCCGCGGGCGTACGTGGATCGAGGCCGAGGACCGCAGCAAGACCGCGGCCTACCACGTGCTGCACGAGGTCCTCACGACCCTCGCAATCCTCCTGGCGCCCGCGACCCCTCACATCTCGGAGGCGATCTATCAACGTCTGGACGCGAGCGCCCTCAGCGTGCACCTGCTCGACTGGCCCCAGGCCCGTCCCGAGCGCGTCGACGCGGACCTCGAGGCCTCCATGGCGATCGTGCAGGAGCTCGTCGAGGCCGCCTCCAAGGAGCGCCAGAAGAGGGGGCGGAAGCTGCGCTGGCCCGTGCGGCTCGTGGCCATCAAGGGAGCCACGCCCGCGGCCGCGAAGGCGCTCGAGTCCTTGCGGGCGATCTTCCTCGAGCAGGCGAACGCGAAGGACCTCGCCCTCCTCAAGCCGGGGGAGGAGTTCCCCGGGATGTCCCTGGTCCTCAAGCCCGATGCCAGCGCGATCGGCAAGGCCTACCGCGCCCTCTGGCCCAAGATCGCCTCCATCCTGGCCACCCGCCCACCGGACGAGATCAAGCGGGCCCTGGACAAGGGCGGGTATCCGATTGGCATCGAGGGCCAGCTCGTGACGATCGAGCCGGGGATGGTGAGCTTCGAGCGGAAGATGCCTGAAGACGTGGCCATCGTGGCCACGCCCCACGGCGAGCTGACGATCGACATGCGCGTGACTCCAGAAATCCAGACCGAGGCCTATGCCCGCGAGGTCGTCCGCCGCATCCAGCAGATGCGGAAGGAGGTCGACCTGGACGTGGACGATTACGTCGTCACGACGATCCGGGCCAGCCGCGAGCTCACGGCGGCCCTCGAGGCCCAGAGGGATGCGGTCGCGCGGGAGACCCGCTCCCGAATCCTCATCTTCACGGACCGCGGAGTCGAGGCGGAATACGTCGTGGAATGGAACGACGTGAACGGCCAGAGCGTGACGATCGGCCTGACCCCGCTCCACATGTCCGAAGCCCTGCGCGACTTCACCCACACCCTCGGGCTGACGCCGTCCAAGGCGATGCTCCTCTTCGACGCGGGGTACAAGAGCCTCGGCGCGCTGCGCGCCGCCTCCCACGCGGAGCTCGCCGCGATTGAAGGCCTCGACGCGTTCGACCTGGGCCGGATCTCGGAAGGGCTCAC
>JBBSVS010000191.1:0-2235 GCA_038046665.1 Thermoplasmatota archaeon | reverse complement strand
CTCAGACCTTACCAGGCCCGATAACGAGAGCGTCATGCCGTCGGCAGGGGCGCCGCCACGCCGATTGCCTCGTAGAGCCGGTCAATCGCGGCCCGCGCGGCCCGCTCGTCGTCCGTCTTCACGAGCACCTTGCCGCTCTCGTAGAGCGTGAGTTCCGGCTCCCCCTCGACGATGAGCATGACCTTCACGTCACTCACTCGCCACCCCGCCCGACGCAGGCGTTCCGCGGCCTGGGAGAGGTCCACGCGGCCCGCCTTCTTGAGCGTGGAGATGAAGGCCGTGGCGGTGCGGCAGGGCTTGAGCAGGTAGTACGTCATGGGACCGCCTGCGGGGAGGCTTCCGCATCAGGGGCGCGGTGGTCTTTGAACTTTTCCGGCCGGGCCCCCTCGAGGCATCTCGCGACGAGGGCGGCGATGTCCAATTTCGACTCTTCCGCGAGGATCTGCTCGAGGCGGGCCTGCGTGGCGGGCTTCGGCGGTCCGAGGAGGTCGCAGATCTCTGGTCCTTTGGAGACCTCGTAGGTGCCGAGACCCTTCGCCCGGTCCACGATCTCCTGCTTATCCAGGCCGATGAGAGGCCGCAGGACCGGGCGACGGGCCGCCGCGTCGATGGCCTTCAAGTTCGCGAGGGTCTGGCTCGACACCTGGCCGAGGTTCTCACCGGTGACCAGGACCTCCGCGCCCTCGCGGTCCGCAATCGCGTCTCCGAGGCGGACCATGAGGCGCTTGGTGAGGACGAAATAGAAGCGGCGGTTGCAGGCGTGGGCCACTTCCGCGAACGCCTCTCCGACGCGGACGACATACAGGGTGGGGAAGCCGAGGATCTCGACGAGCTTCCTCGACTTGACCGAGGAGGCGTCGTCCGTGATCGGCTCGAGGGAGAAGTGGGCCGCCACCAGGTCGAAGCCCTGGCGGGCCATGAGCGCGCCGGCGACCGGACTGTCGAACCCGCCACTGAGGAGGAGGACGCCCTTCCGCATCCCCTCACACCCCCACGTACTTCGCGTAGATCGAGCGGGCTTTCGCCGCCTCGGACACGCCGCGGAGGAGGACTCGGCCGTCGGAAAAGACCGTGAGATGGTGGCCCTCCACGTCGGCCACGAGCACGCTCCCGACCGCGCGGACCGTCCCCAGCTTGCCGAGGCGGCGGGAGAGGGCGTCCAGGTCCACGGGCTGGCGCGACACGGGGTCCAAGGAGATCGTGTCGCTCCCGCAGAGGGACGCGAGGACCTGCGGGCGTTTCGCTCGGCTCGCCTCCCGCTCTCCCTTCACGCACGCGGGGCAATCGGCACGACGAGCCACGCGGATCCTCTGGATATCGGGGTTCCAACCGTCAATCACGATGAGTTCCCCCGTGGGCTTCCCGCCCACGAGGAGGCGGATTCCCTCGCCCGCTTCGATGGCCCCGACTTGGGCCGAGACGCGGTTCAGGATCCCCGCGGTCTCGCACGTCGGCAGGGAGCCGGGCGGCGGAGCCCTGGGGTTGAGGCACCGGAAACACGCGGTGTCCGGAGACCGCATCGCGAAGACCATCCCGTAGGTCCCGATCGCTCCCCCGTAGACAAAGGGTATCCCCGCGTCGATCGCCACTTCGTTGAGCAGGTACCGCGTCTCCAGGTTGTCCGTGCCGTCAAGCACGAGGCCGGCATCCTGCACGACCTCATGGACCGTGAGCGGATGGACGTCCTTGGCCACGGCCTCGATACTGATGTCCGAATTCGCCTTCGAGAGCCGCTCGGCGGCGGCCTCGGCCTTCGGACGATCCAGGTCCGCCTCCGTGTAGAGGCTCTGACGCTGGAGGTTCACGAGCTCGACCACATCACGGTCCACCAGGCGGAGATGGCCTACGCCCGCGCGGGCGAGGAGATCGGCAGCGACCGATCCGAGGGCGCCCACCCCGACGACCACCACCTTCGATCGGGAGAGAGCCCGCTGTCCCTTCTCCCCGATCTCGGGGAGCACGATCTGCCGACGGTACCGGTCCGGACGGGGCATCGCGCGAGTAACAGACAGGCGGCTTATGGCCTTTTGCGGAGCCTACGAGCCGAAGACGTAGGAGAGCTTGAGCCTGGAGCGGAGCTCGGCGACTTCCTTCCGGACATCCTCGCCCCGGGCCGCGCGCACGATGAGCCCGGCGACGGTCTGCATGTCCTCCTCCCTCGCACCCCACCGCGTGACCTCGTTCGTGCCGATGCGACCGACCGCGTCAACGATGAGGTTGTTCGCCTCGAGGCGG
>JBBSVS010000190.1:0-2474 GCA_038046665.1 Thermoplasmatota archaeon | reverse complement strand
GCTCCCAGGACGCCTGGAAGATCAAGGCGGGCCTGGACCGGGGTGAGTACTCCGTCGGGATCGAGGGCCAGAAGGTCCGAATCGACCCCACGATGGTGTCCTTCGTCGAGAGCGTGCCGGAGCACGTGGTCGAGGAGCCCTTCGAAGGCGGCATCGTCTACCTGGACACGCGCATGAACAAGGACCTCCTCGCCGAAGGATACGCGCGGGAGATCGTGGACATCGTCCGCGAGACGCGGAGCGAGATGAAGCTCTCCGAGGAGAGCGTCGTGGAGATCGATATCATCGCGAACGCGATCCTGCGCGGCATGCTCAAGCCGTGGCGGGACCTCATCCTCCGCGAGGCGAACGCCCTCGAGGTGCGCTTCAGCTCGGAGGCCCCCGAGGACGCCTACGTGGTCGAGACCCTTCTGGGCGAGGGCAAGTTGTACCTGGGGATTCGGCCCGCCCGGATGTGAGCGCAAAGGCTAAACCCGCCCCGGACCTTCGCCGCGCGAGATGGGGATCAACCTCTCGGACATCGTCCACCCGGAGGCGCGTACCCTCGAGGACTTCTCCGGAAAAGTCCTCGCCATCGACGCCTTCAACACGCTCTACCAGTTCCTCGCGATCATCCGCCAGCCGGACGGCACGCCGCTCATGGACACGCGCGGCCGCATCACCTCCCACCTGTCCGGCCTCATCTACCGGTTGAGCAACTTCGTGGCGGCGGGCATCAGGCCCGTCTTCGTCTTCGACGGGGAGCCGCCGAGACTAAAGGCCCGCACGATCCAGGCGCGCGTCGAGGTGAAGAAGCGCGCCGAGCGGGAGTGGAAGGAGGCCGTGGAGATCGGGGACCTGGCCACGGCCCGCACGAAGGCGATGCAGACCTCGCGCCTCACGGGGGAGATGGTGGACCAGTCCAAGCGGCTCCTGGGCCTCCTGGGCCTCCCGTGGATCCAGGCGCCCAGCGAGGGAGAGGCGCAGGCCAGTGCCATGGCCCGCGAAGGGAGCGCCTACGCGGCCGCGTCCCAGGACTACGACGCCCTCCTCTTCGGCTCGCCGCGCCTCGTGAAGAACCTGGCGATCACGGGGAGGCGCAAGCTCCCGCGGAAAGAAGTCTACGTGGACGTGCAGCCGGAGGAAATCGGCCTCGAGTCCACGTTGGGTGCACTCGGCGTGACGAGGGAGCAGCTCGTGGACATGGCCCTCCTCATCGGCACGGACTTCAACCAGGGCGTGAAGGGGATCGGCCCGAAGAAGGCCCTGAACCTGATCAGGAAGCACGGTTCCCTCGAGCCCGCCTTGGCCGAGCTGGAGGTGGACATCGAGTCCAAGGACGAGGTGCGGAAAATCTTCCTCGAGCCGCGTGTCCTGCCCGACATCCGGGTGGAGTTCCGCGATCCCGAACCCGACGGCGTGCGGGCGATGCTCTGCGACGAGTTCGCGTTCTCGCGGGACCGCATCGACCAGGCGCTCGCGAAGTTCGTGGACGCCCGAGGGGTGCAGAAGCAGAGGTCCCTGGACTCCTGGTCCGGATAAGCGCGTCGGTCTCTCGTGATACTTGGAAGGAAAGCCTTTAGCCGGCCCCGCCTCTGCCCGGGGGCCATGCCCCTGGACCCCCTCCAGTCCATCCTCCTCAGCACCGTGCTGTGCGGGGTCCTGAGCAGCCTGGCGTACTACAAGCGCGTGCTGACCCTCGACGGCACGATCGCGGCCTTCGCGGTCGGCATGGTCATCGGCATCTTCGGGGACGTCACGTGGCTCCTGCTGCTGCTCTTCTTCCTGCTCTCGAGCTTCCTCGCGACGCGCTACAAGTTCGCCCTCAAGGAGGCCATGGGGGTTCAGGAGGGCACGAAGGGCGAGCGGCGCGCATCGAACGTCTTGGCGAACGGGGTGGCCCCCATGGCCGCGGCGGTCCTGTCCTTCTTCGACTTCCCCCCGTTCCCGAAGGCTCTCAGCGGCGTCGTCTTCCTCTCCGCCCTTGCCGTGGCGGGCGCGGACACCCTCGCGAGCGAGATCGGAGTGCTGTCGCGGAACGCCTACCTGATCACGAACTTCGAGCGCGTCCCTCCCGGAACCGACGGCGGAATCTCCGCGCTGGGTCAGCTCTGCGCGGTCGGGGCCGCGTTGTACACGGCCCTCGTGGGCTACTTCGTCCTCTCGTTTCTTGCCCGCCCCTACGGCCTCGCGCAGACGATGCCGGAGACGACCTCCTATCTCATCATCCCCGCGGTGATGGGCTTCGTAGGCTGCCAGATCGACAGCGTGATCGGAGCGACCCTCGAGAGGAAGGGCTACGGGAACAAGAAGACGACGAACCTCATCGCGACGAGCCTCGGCGCGGTCCTGGGGTTCGCGGTGCTCGTGCTCTGGTGGTAGACTAACCTTCTTTCAGGGCCTTCCGGACCAGGTCGAGGCCTTCCTTCGCGAGGGCCTCCGCCCGCTCCGCGCTCCTGGCCTCCGCGTACACGCGGAAAAGCGGCTCGGTCCCC
>JBBSVS010000189.1:0-1907 GCA_038046665.1 Thermoplasmatota archaeon | reverse complement strand
ACGCGGTGGCTCACCTCGACGCGCGCCTTGACGGCGACGCCGGCCTCCTCGGCCCGTCGCCGGATCCGCCCGAGACCCCACCGCACCTCGCTCAGGTACAGGCGGTCGATCGCGTCGATGGGCAACGTTTCGGGCACCTCGACCACATGAAGCAGGGTCAGCTCGGCGTCCTCCACCTGTGCGACGAGGGACGCGAAGTCCACGAGTTCCGTGCGCTCGAAATCGTCGATGGGCAGGAGGATCCGATACTTCGGCCGTGACGCGGGAATCACTGAGCCAACGACCCGAGTAATGCCGGCGACGACTTCCTTCTTCTCATAGAGGAAGTGGAGGAGGAAGCCGAGGCCGATCCAGCCGAGGGCGATGAACCAGGCGCCGGGCTCCACGGTCCACAGGGTTATGGCGATGATGAATTTTGTGATGATTCCGGCGATCGGGATGAGGGGGAAGAGGGGCATGAGGTAGTAGCGCTTCACTTCGGGCATCGTCCTCCTCAAGACGATCGCGGACCAGTTCACGAGGAGGAAGAGGAGCAGGAACATGATGTCCGCGCTCGCCGCGACGGTCGTGATGTCTAGGCTCAGCGTCATCAAGATGATGATTCCCCCGCTGATCGCGATGGAGATGTGCGGCGTCCGCTTCTTGGGGTGCAGGGCGCCCAGGAACCGGGGCAGAGTCCCGTCGCGACCCATCGCGAAGGCGACGCGGCTCGAAGAGAAGATGAGGCTGTTGAGGGCGGCCAGGGCGCCGAGCGCAACCCCGAAGGCGATGACGAGCAGCCCGTAGGGCATGATCCCGTCTGCGATTTCCGCGATCGCGTTGGGATTGCCCGAGATCCCGGTCGCACTGGTGGGATCCCGTGCCAGGAGTAGGCAGCCGGGCCCGGGGCCGGCGGCGCAATTGCCGGACAAGCCCACGGCCACCAAGGCGACCAGGATGAAAATCACGGTCGATGCCCCGATGACGATGAAGATGGCGCGCGGGATGTTCCTCTCCGGGTTGCGCACCTCCTCCCCGGTCTGGGCGATGATCTCATACCCTTCGAAGACGATGAATGTGAACCCCATCGCGGCGAAGAGGGTCACGAACTGATCCCAACCCGTGCTACCTCGGAAAAAAGGCGTGAAGCTCTGGGTCGGGAAGGGACCGAAGAACAAGTGGACGATGCCGAAGGCGATGAAGGCAATCACGATGCCGATGAGGACGAGCGTGACGGACGTCCCGGATCGGCCCGTGAGCTTGGTCCCGCGGTAGTTCAGGATGATGAAGACCCCGGCCGCGCCCACCGCGAGGAGCTTGATCAAGAGGCCTTCGTCGAGACCAAAGAGCGCGAGCGTCGAGACGCCAAGGATGGTCTTGATGAAGGCGACGGCGCCGTAGCCGAAGCCGAAGATGTAGAAGGAAGCCACGATTGTGTGGCCGAACCAGGACATCCAACCGCCCATGAACCCCCAAGGATCCCGCATCGAGCGGCGGATCCAGAGGTAGCCGCCGCCCGTCTCGGGGAATGCGGAACCGAGCTCCATGTAGGCCATCGCGGTGAACATCGTTATGATGAAGTTGAGGCCGAAGGCAAGGATGAGGGACGGACCCGTGATGAAGTAACCTGGGCCCAAGAGGAGGAAGATCGTCGAGCCGATCGTGGGGCCGAGCCCGATCATCACGATCTCGAAGAGACCGAGGTCCCGCCGGAGTTTGACCTCGACCTCTCCACCGCGGCCTCGCGCCATTGAGACGGCGCCAAAAGGGAGGTTGCCTTTAACCCTTCGGCGGTGGTCCTTGGACGCTCTTCAAATACATGAGGGGGTAGTCCAGCTCGGGGACGAAGCGCAGGACGCCGGTGGCTCGGGCCTGACCCACGCGTATGGTGACCTCCGCGGTGAGCATGTCCTCGCCCAGGCTCGCGT
>JBBSVS010000188.1:0-3239 GCA_038046665.1 Thermoplasmatota archaeon | reverse complement strand
GCGTGCTTCTTCTAATCCCGCGTCATCCGCATGCGCTTGAGCCGCTCCAGCTGTGCGCGGTAGGAGGCCTCAGAGACCTTGAGAGGTTCGACCTCGGGCTGCTCGTCCACGACGAAGTCGTTCACCCCGACAATGATCCGTTCCTTGTCCTCGATCTCCATCTGATACCGGTAAGCGGAGTTCGCGATCTCCTGTTGGAAGAAGCCCTTGCGGATGGCGGGGATGACGCCGCCAAGCTCCTGGATACGGTCGAAGTAGCGGTAGGCCTCTTCCTCGAGCTCGTCGGTGAGGGCCTCGAGGTAGTAGGACCCACCGAGCGGGTCCACCGTGTTCGCCACGCCGCTCTCGTGGGCGAGGATCTGCTGCGTGCGGAGAGCGATGCGGACCGCCTTCTCGCCCGGCACCTGGTACGCCTCGTCGTAGGAGTTCGTGTGGAGGGATTGCGTTCCTCCGAGGACGGCCGCGAGCGCCTGGATCGTCGTGCGGACGATGTTCATCTCCGGCTGCTGGGCCGTCAGGGAGACGCCCGCCGTCTGGGCATGCGTCCGCAGGAGCCACGACCGCGGGTTCTTCGCTCCGAACGTGTCCCGCATCTCGCGGGCCCATATCCTCCGCGCCGCGCGGTACTTCGCGATCTCCTCGAACAGGTCGTTATGGGCATTGAAGAAGAAGGACAGGCGAGGCGCGAAGTCGTCCACGCGGAGTCCGCGGTCAATCCCCCACCGGACATATTCCATGCCGTTGGCCAGAGTGAAGGCAAGCTCCTGACCCGCCGTGGCCCCTGCTTCGCGGATGTGGTAGCCGCTGATCGAAATCGGGTTCCACTGGGGCACCTCCTTCGCCCCGAACTCGAAGGTGTCGACGACGAGCCGCATGGACGGCTCCGGGGGGAAGATCCACTCCTTCTGGGCCTCGTACTCCTTCAGGATGTCGTTCTGGATCGTGCCGCGCAGCTTCGTCCACGGGACGTCGCGCTTCTCCGCCATCGCGAGGTACATGGCCCAGACCACGGACGCGGGGCTGTTGATCGTCATCGACGTGCTCACACGGGCCACATCGATGGCGTTGAACAGGATCTCCAAGTCCTCCACGGACGAGACCGCGACGCCGCACGTGCCGAACTCGCCCTTGGCCTCCTTCGCATCCGTGTCGTAGCCGTAGAGGGTGGGCATGTCGAAGGCGACGCTCAGCCCGGTCTCCCCGTGCTCGATGAGATACTTGAAGCGCTTGTTCGTGTCCTCCGCGCTGCCGTAGCCGGAGAACATCCGCATCGTCCAGAGGCGTCCCCGGTACATCGTCGGATGGATGCCCCGCGTGAAGGGGAACTCCCCGGGGTTTCCGAGGCGCTCCGAATACGACTTGCCCGCCACGTCAAGCGGTGTGTACAGGCGCCGCACGGAGCGGCTCGACGTCGTCACGAACTCCTTCCGCCGCTCGGGAAGCGCCTTCAGAGAATCCTTGAGGGCCGTCCCCTCCCACGTCTTGAGCCGAGCCTTGACCGCCTCCAAGTCCTCGGCGTCCGCCATGACCCTCGAACGGCTTTGAAGCGCGGGTCCCTATATGACGGTTGCGCCGTTCACTAGGAGACGCCCGTCTCCACGATCGTCTTGGCGAGGCCCTGGAAGGCCTGCTCGACGTTCGCGCCCGTCTTGGCCGACGTATACAGGATGGGGCACTCGTAGGAGCGCAGGACGTCCGTGGCCTCCTGCTCCGTCGTCTCGTGCCGCTCCTTCAGGTCGACCTTGTTGCCCAGGGCATAGACGGGGATCGGCCCGACGCTGTCGCGGACGCCGTCGATCCACTTCGTCAGGTCCGTGAGGGACGGCTTGCGGGTGACGTCGAACACGGCGAGGATGCCCTTGGCACCGTGGAAGTACGCCTCCTTGAACAGTTGCAGGAACGTCCGCTTGCCCATGATGTCCAGGATCATCATGTCCACGTGGACCGGGCGGTCTTCCAGCGTGCCCAGGCTCACGGTCTTCTTCGACACCACGGCCCCGAGGGTGCGGATGTATGACTCGTCGAACGCACCGGACACAAAGCGGTGGATCAGGCTCGTCTTGCCGACGCCTTCCTCGCCGACGAGGCAGATCTTGAACTTGTAGGTCTTCGATTCCGGGTCCATCCGTGGGCCTCCGAACATTCTCGTGCGTGATACCAGGACGGGGGTTATAACGGCTTGGCCTCAATTCTCAATCCTGCGACGCGGACGGCTCGAAGCCCTCGATATCAAGGATGGTCCCGGTCCGCTGCTCCTTCGGTCTGAGGCGCACGCGCACGGCCATGCCGATCTTCGCCCGGTCCGGCGGCACGAAGAGGCGGTGGATGAGGCCGCCCCTGTCGATCCCGCGGAACGTCACAAAGGCGTACACCTCGGGTTGCGGAAGGGGGTGGCTCCGCCGGTCCACGTGGGCTACGGTGAAGGAGACCACCTTGCCCTCCGGGCTCACGTCGAAGGAGTCCGTGAGCTCGGTGAAGCAGCCCTCGCAGAACATCCGCGGCGGCAGGTAGTTCACCTTGCAGGCGGGACATCGCACGCCGAGGATGCGGCCCTCGTCCCGCAGGGCGCGGAAGAACCTCTCCCCCGCGATCCCGCTGGTGTAGATATAGTCCACGGACATGTCCACGTCCCAATGCCGCAGGCGGCGGACGTCCGTGGTGCGTTCGAGGAATGTCATGCCTCTCCCTCCCGCAGCGGGCGGAAATAGCGGATGTCCAGCACGCTCCCCTTCCGCTCCTCCGGCGATTTCCATGCCGCCTTCACGCGCATGCCGATGTGGATCTGGTCCTTCGTCATCTCCCCGAAGTAGTGCATCATGCCCATCTTGGGCGACGCGCCGTCCACGCTCACGACGCCGACGAGGATGGGCTCCGTGATGCGCTTCGCGTCCTGGTCCAAGTACGAGATGGAGAAGGTCTCGATCGTCCCCGTGTCCCGGATGTAGGTCCACTCGTCCGTCGGCCGAAAGCACTCTTCACAGAACATCCGGGGCGGGAACAGGATCCTCTTGCAGCCGTGGCACGTGCGTGCGATGAGCCGGCCGTTCTGGAGCTCCTCGAGGAAGCGGCTCATGGCCTCGCCTGCGGAGAACGCGTACCTCGCGTCTGGACGGGATCGGACCTGGGTGACCTTGTTGCCGTAGAACTCCTCCGAGGAGAGCTCCTTCCCGGGGAACTTGGGGATGCGGGCCGTCATGCCTTCATCACCACCACGGAGCCGTACTGCATGAGGTCGCCCC